>NZ_DASWWZ010000098.1:0-2334 GCF_036405755.1 Schlesneria sp. | reverse complement strand
AGCCAGGATGAAGAGTTTCGCTTTCAGTACGCACGCGGGCTGGGCAACTTCGGAATGCTGGAACGGAGCTACGGCGGGGACCTGGAACTCGCCGTCAAGCAGCTTGAAAAGACCGTCCAGCTTCAGATGGAACTGACACGGGAATTCCCCCGCATCCGAATCTACGCTTCTGACCTGGCCTATTACCAGAACTGCCTTGCGGAGGTTCTGACCTGGCAATCGCTCGACCATCCGGAAACAGCGGCCCAGTATCTCGCCCGAGCCCGCAGCGCGGTGACAATCGCCGAGCAGCAGGTGCAAAACGATCCGAACAGCAAGGATGACTTTGCGTGGTGTCTGGTCACGCGTGCCTCGATTGCACTTGTGAACAAAGATGAGAACGAAGCAAAGACCCTCGCGCGACGGGCCGAGGATCTGATGCTCCGTAGCGACGGCTCCATCAAACGCAGCCGCAGCAAACAGGTGATTCTGGCAATCGCCGCCTCACTGCAGGGAAATGTCGAAACCGCCTATCAGGCGCTGAAGGAGGCGGTCGAACGCGGCGAGAATACCCCGGTCCGGTTCGAAAAACTCCGGGGCTCGGGCCTGAAAAATCTCGATGAAGATCCGCAGTATGGTCCGCTCTACCGACAGCTTTGTCAGAAGGTGCGGGAAGCGATTAAAGAGTAACCAACACCTGCTCGGACGAAGGCTGGCAGAAATTCCCGGCGTCTATACGTCGGCACCCGGAAAGTGTTCGACGTGGCTTTCGCCGTTTCGTCCGAAGTAGATGACCCTTCGGCCGCTGATTTGCACGAAGTAACCGACGCAGCCCGCAGCCATGGTTTTGCGAACGAAATCGCAGTAGCTGTGTTCATTCCGCTGACTTTTCCCGACCGCGTCCTGGACGGCGGCAACCAGGAATTCGCCCCCGGTGGGGGAAGGTTCGTGCGGCGAAGCGACGACCAGAGACTGCCCGGTGGGCAAGTAATAGGTCATTTCCTGACGGCTGTAGTCGGCGTGATACCGCTCGACCCCAATGTCCATCAGGCGTCCCACAATCTCTGGGAAGGTTAATTCGCCGGAGCGTGAACCTTCCGCACACTCACGCATCACCTGGGCTTTCTGGTCGTCCATCGATTGTCCTTTGAATTGGGAATTTATTTAAGGGTGACACCCACTTCCGTGCGGACGGTCCCCGTGGGGCGCACGCAGTCCGTGGCGTCGCCATCCCTGACCACACGGTCGGGAATTGCGATTTGAAGAACTTCTAATTGGGCGGGACGCGGAGTCCTTACGATGAAGAGGGGCATACCAAACCAAGCGCTCAACGCATTCGAAACTCCACCGAGGCCGCCCCGTGCGTTGTCGAGTCTTCAATTCAGTGGAGCAGGAGACGAATCGTAAAGAGAATCACCGTGCTCCATACTTGGGTGTTCCCGCTCACGGAACCTGCCGCAGAATTGTTCCTGAGGCAGAACTCGTACGGGTAACCAACCACCTTCATTCAACAGGCACGTCTTTCCATCCGTTGCTGCTGACGATGTTCTGCAGCAGTTTCATCAACGACGCGGCCTCTTGCGGGGGAAGGTGCCCAAAAAACTCGTGATCGTTCTCATCGGCAAGTCGCGCCAGTTCCGGTACGAGTCGTCGCCCTGCGGCAGTCAGTTCGACAGTCTGATACCGCTGATCATCCTTCGAAGTCAGACGTTCAACCAATGTCTTCCCATGAAGTCGGTCGACGAGCTTGGAGATCGCCCCGCGAGTCAACCCCATCTGATCAGCTAACTGACTGGGGCTGAGACGCTCATACTCAAGTAATCGCCGCAGTACTGCCCACTCCGCCACGGTCACCCCGTGCGTTGCCAGCCTCTGCATGAAGGCATGTGAGACATGGTTCGAAACATAGCGCAACCAATATCCCAGATGCGTTTCCAGCTCACTGACCTGAGGTTGCTTCTCCATGAGTCATCTCCAGAACCGCGATCACCTCATCACCCGTGCCTCACGAACATGCTGGACTTCCCCTGACCTGAAACTCACCAAGGCCTGAGACCAACGGCCACAAGAAGTTTCCTAGGCAACATTACTTCACAACAACAGACACGTCAACACCACGTCGACAGTTCTACGAAACACAGTTCTTAGAATCGGATCGCCAAAGGGTCGTGCGACCATCCCAGGGGCTCCCGTTTCAGCGGCCTTGCCGACAGCTTGCCCGACCTGGGCTCTCACTTGGGCATGGGCGCCCTTAACTCTGCACCGATCTCTTCAGCCGCCTTCGCCACCAGGGAAAAAAGAAACTCTCCCGGAAAAACCGGGAGAGTTTCTTTTGAGATCACCTCATCCAGCCAG
>NZ_DASWWZ010000097.1:0-17069 GCF_036405755.1 Schlesneria sp. | reverse complement strand
CTGAATTGCTCGCCGATGAAGTTTGATTTTGATCTGATTCACGTAGATGGTGACCATTCATTCGCGGGATGTGATTTCGATCTCCAGTTGGTGCTGCGGTTGGGGTTTCGACATCTACTCGTCGACGACTATACGAGGATCCCAGAGGTTCGATTGGCCTGTGATCGCTTCCGCCAGATCCACCAGGACCAGTTGACCAGTATCGTCATCGACGATGGCCACAACGGCTGCATTCTGTTCACGAGCAATTGCTGTATGCGTCAAGCCCCTGCACAAGACAGACACCGGCTATAGCTCAAAAGCGACGGCATTCCCCCTAATGGCGTCGTCACCCAGGATCTGTCCGTCGAGTGAGCGAGAAAACCGGGACTCAGTGTCCAAGGATCGTTTTGCGCCGAGATTGAGAGCGTTCGCAGAGGATGGACTCAGGCATGGGTCACCAACTCATGCGAATCGAGTGTGTCATTTGCAAGGTCGGAATGGCCTGCCAGAACTGATTGCAAGAGCCTCGTGGAAGTCAATATTCATGAACAAAGATCCTCGCACAATCTTCGACCAGATCGGTTATCCTAAGATTTTGGTACTCGGCGATCTGATTCTCGACCGCTATACCTGGGGTAACGCGGAGCGAGTCAGCCCTGAAGCACCGGTCCTCGTGCTCAACGTTGAAAGCCACGAAGTCCGGCTCGGCGGCGCGGCAAGTGTTGCTCACTTGCTGCGGGCTCTCGAAGCCGACGTCACGCTAGCTGGGCTTATCGGAAACGATGCCAACGGCCGTGTGGTCCGCCGACTAATTGATGAAGTGGGGATCGAATCCAGACTTGTCGTCTGTGATCCAGGTCGACCAACCACGACAAAAGAACGGTTTATCGGTCGAGCCGAGGGAAAGCACCCGCATCAAGTTCTGCGAGTTGACGAGGAATCATGCGGTCCGCTCAGCGCCGATTTCACCAGCCAGTTCTTGAATGGACTGGCCGACCAGATTCCGCAACATACGGCCGTCCTGATTTCAGACTATGCCAAAGGGGTCTGCACGAAAGAATTGATCACCGAAGTGATTAGACTTTGCCGCAAGTCGAATATCCCCGTCCTCGTCGATCCGGGCCGGGGGACCGACTTTGAGAACTACCGAGGCGCCACACTCATTAAACCGAATCGGTTCGAAGCGGAACTTGCCACCGGCCGGTCTATCCGCACACCCGCGTCAGCAATCTGCGCCGCCGAACAACTGCGAAAGCAGTACGACATCGAAATTGCTGTCATCACACTTGACCGCGAGGGTTTAGTTTACGCCACTGCCAGCGAAAACGAGCATCACCCGATCACTGCCATAGAAATATGCGATATCACAGGCGCTGGAGACACGGTCCTCGCCATCTTGGGCCTCACCATTTCTTCCCGATTCACTGGTCGCTCCAATACAACGCTCCGCCGCATCGCAGCATTGGCGAATTCCGCAGCAGGCCTGCAAGTCGGGAAATCGGGCGTGATTCCGATTTCCCGAGCGGACTTGCTGCGGGAAGCCCAAAAGAATTGCCCTGTCGATCCCTCGGCAAGAAATCCGCAAGCGAGAAGCATCCCGAATCTTCGACAGACCAGCAATGCGAAGCTGATTTCAATTCAACAAGCGAAGCGGTTGGCGGACCAGCACCGGCGAGAGGGCCGGACCGTCGTCTTCACAAATGGCTGTTTCGATCTATTGCATGTCGGTCATGTCGCAATGCTCACCGAAGCCGCGAAGCTCGGCGATGTGCTGATTGTTGCGATCAACAGCGATGCCAGTGTCCGCCGCTTGAAAGGAATGACGCGGCCGATCATCGCGCAGCGCGAACGTGCGGAGATGCTGGCCGCTCTCGCTTGTGTCGACCATGTGTTGATCTTTGACGACGACACTCCGCACCGTCTGCTGGAAGGGATTCGTCCCGACGTTCTCGTCAAAGGGGGAACGACCCCCGACATCGTCGGTCGCGAGATTGTCGAGCGGTATGGCGGACGCATCGAAAGAACGTCAGAGATCCCTGGCCTTTCAACGACAATCGTGCTTTCTCGTTTGCAGTCAACTCAGTCCATCCCTGTGGAGGAACCTATCTAATGTGGCCACCAACGACCACTCCCTGCGAGTGCACTGAACCTGGCTGGTGCCAACGCCACCATTGCCGAAAGCCGCCCGCGTGGCATCTGCTCTGTCGCCTGCAGCAGGAGCACTTTCAGGCGTGGGAAGAGGGACACGGACTTTATCTGCTGGGTGACGGACCCGATGGCGTTTCCACGCAACAAGTCAGTTCAGCTGTTGAAGACAGCTCGAGCGAGACGGTTGATGAAGGGTTCGGGCCGGGGATGCTGCAGCGTGTCTGGAACTTCACTCAAGCAGTCACACGCCATGTCGCCAATGCGGCTCGCGAAGTCGATGACACGACTAGAGAAACCCGCCTGTCTATCTGTCGAGAATGCCCTGTTTGCGAAACGGATCGAATGGTTTGCCGCCACACGTCGTGCGGCTGCTTTTTGCCAGTGAAAGCTCGCTGGGAGTCAGAGGGCTGCCCGCTGGAAAAGTGGCCTGCGTGATCTTCGTTAATCCTGTTTCTGCTCAAAAATCCCAATCTAAGATTCACTGACTGGAGAAATGCCCATGTCGAGTTGCTGCTTCTCAGATCAGATTCTTGCAAACCCTCTAAAAGGTATGCTCAGCGGATCCAAATTTGCCCATAACGTTTGTCCCTGTGCGGATGGATGTGAAGTCGACTTGGACGTGAAGCCCGACTGGGAGGGCTTTAACGGGACGGTTTCTGGAGGCGGAAACTTCAATATTGATATCGTTTGCAGCGCAGGAAAATACAAACTCAATGTAACGTCTGACAACAACTGCGGCTCAGTATCCGACCGGGAGCTTTTCGGGAGCTGTGATGTGCTGACCGGGACGGTAACGTGGGTTCCACCGGGAGGTCAATGTTGTGGCGGCTATCCGGGTGAAGCCGTGGCGATGTCGCTCACGCTGTCTAACTGGTTTCAGTCTCTTCCACCCAACGCTTACCCACATCTACTGTCACCATGTCACACTGGGACGGCATGTAATGGGGCTTGTAGTGATCAACCCGTGCTTTACGCGACAGGCGAAGTAATACTCTCATCGAACGATCTTCAAACTTCAGGGTTCGGACTTCCTTGGGGGCACACTCGTTCGTTCAGCAATCGTTTGACCGTCAGTCGCGATCTTGGAAACGGATACAATTGGTTTGTCGATGAATTGCCATACCTGCAACGAGGTACGATCGCTGGCCAGTCCTATGTGATCGTCATGGGAGGGAGTGGACGCCCACTGTGGTTCCGACAACTGGCAGAGGGGAGCTATCAACCAACATTTGGCGGAACGACGACGCTGACGCTGAACCGTCCTGCACGCTGCTTTGAACTCAAGGCGATTGACGGAGTTGTCACGCGATTCGATATTGTCACAGGGAGGCTGCTCAGCGAAACCAATCCTAACGGCCAAAGCATCCAGGTCACGGCCTACACCAGCAGCCAAACCAAGATTGCTGAGATGCAGCAGTCCTATACCTCGGGTGGCAACACGGTAACTCAAAGGTTTTCGTACGCCTACACGCAACCATTCGACCAACAATTGGCGAGTCTCACGGTCCAGCGGAAAGTGAATGCCGGTTCCTGGGAGAACATTCAGCGGGTCAACTACACCTACTTCGGAGTCAATGAAGCCTACGGCGATATCGGCGATCTCAAATCTGTGACTACTCAGCTCTGGCAAAATGCCGCATGGGTGACGACGGGAACCTCCTGTTATCGGTACTGGGTAAACCGAACGAGCTCATCATCGTCTTCATCCTCATCGAGCAGTTCCCTTCCGAGCTACGTTTCACCGTTGCATCTCGTCAAGTACGTAATTAATGCTGCGGCGTACAACCGCGTCGTTGCCGCTGGGTTCGATCCTTTGACCGTCTCGGAAGCAACTCTGAGCACGTTTGCTGACTACTATTTCGAATATGACACGCAGCGAAGGGTGACCAAGGAAATCGTTAAGAGCGGTTCACAGACATTCACGTTTACTTACGCTCAAAGCAGTTTTTCGGACGGGTACAATTCGTGGAAGACGAAAACAACTGAAACGCTCCCAGACGGCAATCAGAACATCGTCTATTCGAACTATGCCGGCCAGCCGATGCTGAAGGTCTTCAAGTCGGGCAGCGATCAATGGCTCACTTTTTCCAAGTATGACAGTAACGCAAAGATCGTGCTGAAAGCCCATCCATCAGCGGTGACCGGCTACGATGAAACGAAATCCGACTTGCTGAACTTCAATTCGGGGACTGGCAAATATCAGTATCTCCGTGATACTGCGGGATTGATCGAGACGACGATCTTTGACACGTGCACTGGCTTCCCATCGCGAGAAAGTCTCCAGCAGGGTCAATTGGGGTCATCGATCAAGTTGAAGGAATATCGTTACGCGTGTTGTGGGGGTAGCTGTCGCTGTGGGAGTTCGTCCAGTTCCTCATCGAGTTCGTCCTCCTCCTCAACTTCAGCAGGGAATCTTGCCGTCTGGTACTTGTCCCAGGAGACCGTCTATCCGTCCGACACCGATCAAACCAAAACGCTTGTCACGTCGTATTTACACTCATTTTATTCAGGCACGTGTGCGGTTCAGCAAAGAACCACGACGTTGCCGATAGTTTCCACTGGGCAAAACGGGTCTGGGGTCGCCGCAACGCGACGCGAGTATTTCGATCTTTACGGTAACAATACATGGACGATGAACGAACGGGGCTTTATTACGCGAATGGCCTACGATGTAGCCAGCGGGGGAATTGCGCAACTGGTCGATGACGTCGATACGTCACTCTATCCAGATGCGCCCGCGGGGTGGTCGACACCTTCTGGAGGCGGGCTGAATCTCGTCACGGATTTTACCTTGGATGCTTTGGGCCGGACGACCCAGGGTTTGGGGCCGAGTCACCCCGTCGACCTCAATGGAACGTCGACGGCCATCAGAACTGCAGACTGGACCGTATTTGATGACCAAAATCATGTCACATATGAAGGCCGTGGCTACGCGACGGGCTCTGCGCCCAGCTACACCTATGCACTGATGAATCCCGTATCAATCACAAAGAGAGATGCACTCGGCCGAATCGACGAACAAATTCGCGCGGCTTCGTCCACGACGTCAGGATCACTTTCGGCAATCATCGCTTCGGCAGGGAGCGGTGCGGCGGCATTTCCACAGTCGACGTATGTCCGATGGACGACGAATCAATATACGGATTGTTGTCTGGCCGCATCCCAGCGCGTCTATCGCCTCATTCCTGCTTCAGGGGCTGGCTCTTCGGGAACAAATTACGACGAAACCGACTACGGTTATGACGTCATGAAACGGAGATACCGGACGGTGACACCAGGCGGAACAATTACCGACCTTGTCTACGACGCACGCGGAAACGTCACAGCAACTTACATTGGAACCGATGACACAGGCGCCACAATGACAAACCCGGCGGCCGGAGGCCCTCCCAACAATATGGTCCTGGTGACGACGAACGTTTACGACGGGGGTTTTGCTGGCGGTGATGGGAACCTGACACGGATCATTCAGCACGTAGACGGCAGCTCAACACGTGTGACCACAATGTACTACGATTTCCGAGATCGCCTGGTGGCAACTGATGGAGAAGTTGATTTCTATGAGGCGCGGTACCATGACAACCTCAACCGCGTGATCAAAACGGAACGGTATGATACGAGTGGGCCGATTCCTGGATCATCCTCTAGCAGTTCATATGGAGGGGGCACAGTGGGCAACTTAATCACTCGCCGCGAAATGAAATACGACGACCGGGGCCGTGCATATCAATCCCTCGTTTACGGCGTTGATCCGACAACGGGAACCGTTGGCAATGTCCTGACGGACAATTTCTGGTTCGATGCGAGCGGAAACCGGATCAAGGCTCTTCCTGCCGGATCGGGACTGTTTACTAAAACAACTTTCGATAGCTTGGGAAGAGCGGCGATCACCTATCGCGGATACGGAACGGACGCCACCTACGCCGATGTGTTAGTCGTCACCAACAACACGATCATGGAGCAGGTCGAATCGGTTTACGATGCCGCCAGCGTCCTGATCCAATCAACGCGTCGCGAGCGCTACCACAATGCCGTGTCGACGCAACTCGGAGCGTTGCAGAATCCTAGTGCATCACCCAAAGCGCGAGTCACGTATCAGGCATCCTACCCTGATGCGATCGGTCGGACCGTCGCATCGGCGGTCTACGGAACCAATGGTGGTACGGTGCTTGCCCGTTCCGCCACGATCCCGGCGAGGTCTGATTCGATCTTGGTGACATCCAACGCCTACGATTCCGCAGGACAAGTCCTGCAATCGACAGATCCCGCCGGAATGGTGAAGCGATTCGAATACGACGCCGCCGCCCGCAAAACGACAGAAATCCAGAATTACCGTTCGACGTCGAGTTCTTCGAGCAGTTCGTCCAGCAGCGGAGCCTGTTCCAGTTCCGATGATACCAATCTGGTGACGAGATTCACCTACACACCGGATGGCCTTCAAGCGACACTGGCTGCCGAAAACTCTCGCACGAGCACGCAGACGACAACCTGGACCTACGGCACCACGCTCAGTGACTCGAGTGTTGCGTCCAGCATGCTGTTGCGGTCTCTAGCGTTCCCCGATTCGTCTGGTGGTTCCGATCTGGTGGTTTATTCGTATAATCGGCAGCAGGAAAAAGTGACGCAGACCGACCAGCGGGGTTGTGTGCATACGTATGAGTATGACAAACTCGGTCGACAGATCCATGACCGTGTGACAACACTCGGCAGTGGAGTTGATGGAGCGGTCCGGCGGATGTCGACGCTGTACGAGGTACGGGGCATGGCCAATAAGCTGACCAACTACGACAACGCAACGGTCGGGTCGGGGAGCGTCGTCAATGAGTGCCAATTCGCTTTCAACAGCTTCGGCCAGATTCTGACTGACTACCAGAGCCACAGCGGTGCGGTCAACATCAGCACTACACCCAAGGTGCAGTACGGCTATGCGAACGGTTCCGCGAACACGATTCGCTCCACATCAATGACGTATCCGAACGGTCGAGTGCTCACGTACGACTACGGAGCAGCGGCGGGAATGAATGATGTGCTCAGCCGGATTGGGAGTCTGATCGACAACGATGGAACGACGCACCTGTCCGATTATTCGTACGTCGGTTTGGGTGCCTTCGTCGTGGCCGATTACACGCAGCCTGATGTGCAGTACACGCTGGTGGATCTCGCTGGGAGTAACGATCCGGACACGGGCGATATCTATTCCGGATGGGACCGGTTCCGTCGGGTTAAAGACTGTCGCTGGTACAATTACGGAACGTCAGCCGATATCGCGCGGTTGAAGTACGGATATGACCGCGCCAGCAATCGCTTGTGGAGAAACGACACGGTCGCTCAATCGCTCGGCGCCGCGTACGACGAATTGTACACCTACGATGGCGTGCATCGATTACAGGACATGCAGCGGGGAACGCTGAACGGACCCAAGACCGCGGTCACGTCCCGGAACTTCGAACAGTGCTGGACGCTCGACAGCACCAACAACTGGCCCGGCTTCCGCGAATCGACAAACGGCAGCAGTTGGACCACGGTTCAATCTCGCACGGCGAACAAGGTCAACGAGATCACGAACATCACCAACACAACTGGCTCGGCATGGGTTACACCAGCATATGACGCAGTAGGAAACACTACGACGATCCCTCAGCCGACCAATCTCGGTAGTGGGTTCAATTGTACGTATGATGCGTGGAATCGCTTAGTCAAACTTGTTAATACGACTGGTGGGGTTAGCGTCCAGCAGAGCATGTATGATGCCAGGTCATTCCGCATTCAACGACTGAGTTACATCGCGGGCGTATTAAATGAGACGCGACACTTCTATTATTCGGACGACTGGCAGTCGCTGGAAGAGAGATTAAGTGCTAGCGTTCTCGCGGAGCGTCAGCACGTATGGGGACTCAGGTACGTAGACGATCTACTCCTTCGTGAACGCGACAACACGGGCGGTGGGACGCTGGTTGAGAGATTGTACGGTCTGCAAGATGCCGGATGGAATGTAATTGCACTGATTACCACAGCTGCCGTTGCTCAAGAGAGATACGTGTACTCAACTTTCGGAGCTCCATTGTTTTTAAATGGACTAATGTCGGCAGTACAATCATCTTCTACCATATTCTCAGAGTATTTATTCACAGGGCAGCGTTTCGATAGTTCCACGTTGCTTTATGTGTTTCGCAGGCGTGTTCTACATCCACATCTTGGAAGGTTTCTCAGCCGGGACTTAATAGTGTACGCGAATGGCCCTAACGCCTACGCATCTTGGTTCATTCCCAATTCTGTAGACCCCAGTGGACTAAAAGCGTTTCGCGCTTATGAAATATATGAAATGGCACCAAGCGGGCGTGGACGCAACAGTAAAACTGTGATCGCTACAGTTAACTTATGGCTAAATGTTAAATCCGATTGCAAAAAGAGCAAAACAGGGTGTACCGGAAAAGTATCTTTTAGTGTGATGTTTCTGTGGGCGGCAAGCGACGAGTTGGAGAACGACCCGCAGAATACTTATGGCCACGGGAAAGGAAATCCACCTGAAATCGGAGGGAACCCCAAAATGCTGGAAATTGGAACGACGAATTTTCAGGACCTGTCATGGAACGGTACTGTCAATGGAACAACTAGAGTTGGTCCTGGAAGCACCATGTCCGGAAATCTTCGGCTTCTTAAAAAGGCAGATTGCTGCGGCGAAGACGTCGATGGACAAGTGAATGTAACTGGAGCTCACGTAACAGAGAGGGAGTTCAAAGCAATGCTGGCAGATCAGAAGAACGATCCGGCCGCGATTACCAACAATAGTATCTTTTATATTAAGTGGAAGGCGAGTATTAAATGTTGTGGAAAATACAGCAAAGATGAGGATCTTGATATATCACTAGAAGGCAATCCATCTGCTTGGGTGCGCGGGACGAAGAACTTCCCAAAAGATCGCCTCCCCTTCTCTGAGTTGGAATAACCTTACGATGGAGGTATTGTGAATCTGCTATTGAATAACCAGCCGTTTTACAAGGGTTTGTGGGCTGCCTTGGGCGTCGTAAGTGCTTTTGTTCTACTTGTGTATTGTGAGCGTGTGACAGGCTGGCACGCATGTCACACGGATGATAGAACAACAAACATTGCGGTGTCTAGCCGTCACGGAGATATTCTGATGGTTGGCCCGGGCAAGATGTCCTGCGGACTGACTGTGGTTCGGAGGTCTTCCCTGGATAGGACGATTGATGCTGCTAACATTCGTACTATGCGCTTTCATGATGCAGAGATTGAAAGAGGGGTATTGGCATTGTTTCTTGACGAGTATCAGCCGCAAGAACTTGTATTCATCGAATGCCGTGTATCTGTTTCTGAGATTATTACAATCGCGCGTTATCGAAGAATTAAGTGGCTTCTTTTCACTAAATGTATTTTTGACGCTGATGCAATTGAGAAAGTATGCCTTTTGCAATCTCTTAAGAGCCTTGGGATTTACGCCACACCTGACCTTGATTTGACTGAGGTTCGAAAAAAACTGGAAGGCTGTTTAAGCGATGTTGAGATTGACATGTAATTAAGTGAACACCGTGACGAAAAGGGGGCGGTTTTTTTTGGGCGTCGCAAGTTGTTGGACTTTTGTGATGGCACGCACGATACGCGTTTGTCCGGCAGGTGAAGTCTTCCACGTTCTGAATCGAGCAGTGGCTCGGCTCACGATTTGTGAAAAGCCGGAAGACTATGCTGCGTTCATGCGTGTCGTGGGAGAAACGTGGGAAATCGTCCTCCTGCCGATTTATGCGAGGGTGGCAATGCCCAATCACTGGCACTTTGTGGTGCGGCCCGAAACCAAGCGAGCAGGTGAGTGCGTTTTTCCGTCGCCTCACAGTGATGCACGCCATGCGTTGGCACGCTCTACTTGCTGACTGTCATGCGGTATGTCGAGCGGAACCCGGTTCGGGCAAGTTTCATTGAACTCGCAGAAGACTGGCAATGGAGTTCCGCGTATGCTCGCCTCCAACATGCTGACGAACTCCGTTGGCTGGCCATTCCCGATGATCCCGCGTTGCCGCGAAGCGGGCGTTCTTGGGTGAACAAGATTGAAACTGAAACACAACTGAATTCACTTCGACGCAGTGTCAAACGCGGCTTGCCTTTTGGTGGTGACAATTGACCCCGAAGTAGTGCCGTTCGACTTGGTCTCGAAACCACGACACGCCCAAGAGGACGGCCAAAGAAAGAGACCTGCCCCTTTTCCACTTCGGCACTATTGACTCGAAGGATTTCTAACCAGAATCAGAGTTGAAGATTTCTTCAGTGAAGGATGAGCTGCTCGATGTCTAATGATATTGCTGCGACTATTGCAGTGGGATCCGAGTATCGGAGGCTTGCCGAGATCTCGGTCGATCGGATGCGTGAAGCAACCGGCCGTGAAGTAGTGGTACTGGGTGAAGAGGAACTTGCTAATAGCGGCCTTCGGAATGCTTCACAGTTAAAGTTTCGCTTGTTCGACCTCGTTGACGCGGAGAATGTGCTCTACTTCGATGCGGATGTGTTCGCATTGGCGCGTTGGGATCTCCAGCCGCTTTGCGACACGCGAAAGTTTTATGCGATGCGGGCCTTCTGGTTCGATGAGCATTGCCAAAAACTCGGCTCGATTTATGGATTCGATGATCGTGTTGTCTGCAGCGGACTTTTCGTTGCTAACCGTACACATCATGCCGCAGCATTTCGACTGGCAGAAAAGTTACAACCTCCTGACGATCAGTTCCATGGATTCCGCAATTTGGAAGAGATTGCAATCAGCATCGCCCTCAATACGCTGTCAGTGCCAATCCATTTCCTGCCACGAAGATTCAATTGGGTTCAATACGGTCGCGGGAATTTGTTTCAGCAGGCGAATGTAGTGATGGCTCATGCCTGTGATGCAGCACTTCGCCGTCAGTTCCTGACCAGAGACTGGCAACCCGTCCGCGATTTCTACCCAGATGTATCAGCAACCAAATTTGAATCTGACCGAACATTCATTTACGACCGCGTCGGTTACGATCTGCGGCCGCTGACATTGCGGACTGACGGAACGGTCGGTTCTACTGGCGGAAACGCAGAACGGTACTGGTTTCTCTCACGGGTCGATGGGGAGGAAGTCCTGACGATCGGATCAGTGCTTGACGAGACGTGCAGTTTTCGTAGAGGCCGAGACGGGATCTGGCGCGGTCGCTGGGTTGTGGGTGAACGAATGCCGACGACGCTCTCGGTTCATCGAGCTCAGGTGGTGATCGACCTTATTTCCGCTCGCTTCGGAGGCACCTCGTTGCCGTTAATGGGTGTCGAGGTGGGGGTCTTTCGCGGGGAAACTTCCGCTCTGTTGTTGCAGGGATTATCCGGACTTCACCTCTGGAAGGTCGACCCTTGGCGAATTGCCCAAGCCGAATCGGACTACTGGCTCACGAATGCGGGTGACGCGACAATGAGCCAAGCGATGTTCGACGAAGCACTCGAGATGGCATCCTCTGCGACACGGTTTGCAAGCGAACGCCGACAAATCGTTCCCTGCCCTTCAATCACGGGAGCAGAAATCGCCCCTGACAATCTCGATTTCATATTCATCGATGGAGATCACAGCTACACCGGGCTCAACGCTGACTTGGTAGCCTGGTGGCCGAAGCTGCGCCCGGGAGGGATCTTCTGCGGCCACGACTACGGCAACGCAAACTTCCCCGACGTCAAAATCGCCGTCGACGAATTCGCGCACCAACACGGACTTCAGGTGGGCGTTGGCTCCGATCTGGTCTGGTACTTCACAGAATGACTTATTTCCTCAGAACGAATCTTAATTTCGTGGTACCCGCCCTGTGAGTCCATTCATTGCATGCGATTGCAGGGGCTCCTCATTCGGAGGATGCGTCGACGCAGGGTAGTTGTTCAGCGAGCGAAGCTGGCCTTCGGTTGGAGTGGCAGGAGTACTCATGTTGAACGGTCGCCTTGGATTCCGAAGGTAACTCTGTTTTTCACATGGAGCCCCAGTTCTTCTCCGTCGCGCAGATGCAACTAATTGATCCAGGCGGTGTGATTCGAGGTTCTCGCTACCGAGTGTAAAGTCGCACAACATTTTGTAAGAATCAGCAATTCTTGGCTCATTGCTGGACTAGGTGAACCACGTCGAGCTTTCAGCCCGATTGATCTCGATTTTACAAATTAGCCCCTTCGGCAGTGGCTACAATCCCTGGTTCGGCTCGGCCATCTTCGATAGGCTCACGAGACCGCAAGCAACAGCTGCTCGCGCCGGTGGTAGTGGGTTCTACGAGCACTGTTCGAGGTGTCACTGACACCAGTGAGCGGCGGTTTTGAGCGGGTTCTGGAGCTATTGCTTTGAAAGGCGCTTATGCGAGAACGTTCGTTAAAACACGGGATTTCTCGGCGATCTCACTCTCTTGAGGAGCAGGGCGGGGCTCGTTTAGGAAACCGTCGCTCTATCCAACTGAGCTACGGGAGCATACGCTTTAAATTATGTGGTTTTCAGTGATTCTGAGGATCACTCCAAAACCTTCGCGACCACTGTTGCGATCACCGGGCAGGCAAAAATGACGACCGACGAAACGAAACTCCCCAACGGTTTCTCCCCCCTTTGCGAGGGCAAACGGTCAATGGGCGAAAAAGGTTCGTGGCAAGCTTCACTCACTTCGGCGTCCTGTCTGATCCAGTGGCGACGTGGGGTAAGTATCTCGACCAGAAGGACGAACTTCAAGCGGGTCGAGTCCCCCGATCCAAGATTGAAGCGGGGCACGGCGGAGCGACCATTCTCAATCTGGTGAATGAGTTCTTGGCCGTGAATGAGCAATTGAAGGATGATGGCGAACTTTCCGCCTAGACCTACAGGGAATACTTCGACAATTGCGCGATCCTCATCGACGAATTCGGGAAAAAGAGGCTTCTCAATGACATTCTCATTCCTGACTTCGCCAAACTGCGAACCCGGTTGTCGGTAAGGGCCAGAAAGCTGGAGGAAACCGACTGGACTCACTCCCGGGCGCGAAGTCGAAGGAACTGTACGAACTGGAGATGAAGTGGATTCAGGCCCGGGCAGGTTTTCAGAAAGATCTGAATACCACGGCACGGGATCAGGATTCACAATCTGGAGCGGAAGCGAACAGGGCACATTTTGAGGCTGAGAAAGCGGCGACGATCTCCCGAATGCGAGCCACCGGGGCGCTTGAAATTCAGGTGAAGGGTCAAGTTGCCGCCATGGAGCACAAATTCGCCGAGGCGGCCGACCACGTTAAGCTTCAGCACATTGGGGATGAGTTCAAAGCTCGTCGGGCAGCACTCGAAAAGGAAGAACTGGAACTGGAACGCTCCGGCATCACGGGAATCGAGAAAGAGCGACGGCTGGCCAAGATCCGGATGGACCTCGATAAAGCTCTGTTCGAGGCCCGCAAAAAGGGAATTGAAGAATCCGGCCGGGCTGAACGGGAGTGGGCGTCATTGATTTCGAGGCAACGACTTGCAGAACAGGAAGCATTGTTTGCCGCTGAACAGGAACGGCGGGACAAAGCCAAAGCCGACCGGGATGAGGCTTTGAAACGAGCATTCCCGACCAGTGAGGTGCTTTCCGATACCGACCCGCAAAAGGTCCTCGAACAACTTCGAGCTGACCGGGCCCTGAAAGAACAACAAGCCCAGGCGGAACGGGATTCCGCTCTTGGTCAGCAAGCAATAGCTGGGGACAACGCTGCAATCGCCAAATGGAACAAGAACCAGCAAGCGGCCATCAACCGAGGGAGAAATTCAGCCAACCGCGACTTCGAGAAAGGGAACCCGAACGAATCAGAATTTCAGCAGGCCCAGGCTGAGGTTGCCCAACAAAGCTTGGCAGGGCTTCAGCAGCAGCAGAGGATCTCAGAACAGACTGCTCAGGCACTCGGGGAGGTTATGAACACTCTGGCACAGGAAGCCGCGAGGGCCAACGCGCTGCAGCAATCGGTTGAGCAGTTGACGGCAGTGGCCCGTGGAATGAAGCAGGGGGTGAGACGGGGGGCCGACTCGGCACGGTCTCAGATTGGATCATTGAACTGATCTGGTTGGAGAGGGAATTTCAGGTGCAGGGTACCGTTGATTGCGACGGAACCCTGCCTTGATCCGAGGTCAGAAGATCTGCAAATTTCAGATCAATCGCGATTTCATTGGCCAAAAATGCCGCAATTCGAGACTTCCGGCCTAATAGCCATTCCAATGGGAGAGCCCTAGCACGAGTGGACTTGCAGGATTAGCCGCAGTCAGCCATGATGATTTGTGGAAATCTTTTGAAATTTGTCTGCGAAAAGCTGGTTCGATTCGCATTTAAGAGTCGCTATTCAAAGACTGTGTCGAACCTTCACGCTCAAAAATGTGTCCCGGCGATGTAAAAGAATCGGTTCCGTTCGCTGGGTTTGGCTCGGCACTTGCGTGTCCATTTAGAGAAGTCACCGAAACTCGGTTCGTTGGATTTATTCACGATGAGGCAAAGTTGTGGTTGAAGTAATGACTACACCAGCAGCAAACTTCGAATCATCATGCTCGTTACGCGAACGCGGGGGGGGGGCGTTCCCCGATAATGACCGTCGACAGTACGTCGCGAATCTGACGAGACTTCGGCAATCAAAGAGTCGTGATCCGATTTTTATGCAGCGGCCGTGGGAGTGTAGAGAGGCCATCATTCAACTGTTAGCTGTCGGCATAGAGCAACTCGAAAGATCGAGACAATCCCCCGCACACCAAGTTGTTATCCGTATTTTCACGTCGACATTTCCCCAAGCAATCTACGGACCACCACTTGCGGACAAATTATCGGCCTTTTTGGCGCTTGGGGGGCAGATTCGTGTTCTGGTCTGGAACTCAAGCTTGGGTACGAATGCCCAACAACTTGAACGATTAGAGAACAATTGGCCAAATCGTTTTTCATATCGGATTTCCGGAACAGCGGAGAATGGAGAGCGGTTGAGCCACATGACGGTTGTTGGGAAAACGGCCTACCGAATCGAGGCGCCTCACCGAGTGTTCACGGAGGACGAATTGACGGATTTTTCACCTGAAATACCTGCTCGTGCATGCTTCAATGACAGAGAAGGTGCCCAGGTTTTGACCAAGTATTTCGATGAATTATGGAATATCCTGGGTTGAGTTTCGTTCAGATTGTGGCTCTAATTGACGTCAATCACATCAACTCATGATTAATTAAGTATACGGCCCTCCAATGTCGAGTGCCGCAGCATTTTGAGCCACCTGCGGTATGATCGAAACAAGTAAAACTGGACGCACATTTCTCAGTTACGTTAAGTTCGGAGCTGCTGCAGTAACAGCAGGTTTTGCCTATTTAACACATTGGGTAGCCATATACCAGCAGCAAATTGCAGAACCTGCTGCAGGTATCGTCTTTCATCACTCTGGAGACCGGTCATCTGCGCCCCACTGGCAATCCGCTCTGCATCGCAACGTGAATCCGCGAGACGAGAAACAATTGGGCGAAGAAGGACTCACGATCCTCCAGTACGATGTGGTCAACACATCTGTCGTTTCGCTAGTCAAGCCCCTTGAGTTGGTTGTTGAATTTGACGAAGCTTGCTCCAAAGAGAGCTTGTTCCCATCTGGCTTGATTGTAGAGCCGGATAACACGTGCAGCCCCAATTGGTCAACGAGTAACGGGAAATCGACGCTCAGGCTTTCGCCTCAAGTGGCCGGGGAAAATGTCGATCTGCATCCTGGCTCCCGATTTGGAGTCAAGATAATCCAACCCAACCGAACATCATGGAAGCCTATTCACGTATTGGTGAAGTACGGTGGGGGTCGGTCAATTGACATTACAAATAAAACGCTCCATATAAACCCCAACGCCTTGAATGGCGGGCTTTTCTTAGTGAGCGGAGTCTTATTTGGAGTCGCGGCATGCACGATTGTTTGGGCGTTTATATCGAATGGCCAGTTTGTCGATGCAGTAGCAGAATCACTTCGGCCAGTGATGCAAACCATTGTTGATTCTCATGAGCAAGCGAGCACCCAGAAAGTTCAAGCGCTTATTGATGGCGTCTATGCGATAACGGTTGCGAACTCAAACGCAATGCTCAATGGGCTTGCGGACACTGACCCTAAAGCGGTAATCCCTGGGCAGCTGGAACTTGCCAAGAATGCGGCAAAGAAGGTTACGAAAAAGCCGCAGACCCCGCGTAAGGCGCCCAAAGGTGCTAACGCGGCGCCTAAGGACACTTAGGCATAACCGCACAACCTTGACCTGGTGCTCTGGTGTGTCGGTGGATTTTGCGAGGGCGGCGGCTTGTCCTGCGTTGCACGGAAGCTTTTGAATTTGGGTGATATTTTCACCTAAATTGTTAACGACCTCGGCAGCTTCGATTAGCTTGTTGATCACCCACCGCCCACGGTTCCACCGCTTCTTGCAGTACTCCCTCGAAGGTGGCATAGTCGGCCCGGTTCTCGCGGTGGTAGCGGATGGCCCTTAGGTCATTGCCGAACCGGACGAAAGCTTTCTCGTCTGCGTCCATTCGTGTGGGTCTCGTTTGCTTTTTCTGTGGGCTGCCAGCCCAGCCAGCGAAAGCATCCTTGTGAGAAATAGTAGAGCGAGAATTCTGACAGTGTTTCACGTGTTCAGCAACTGTCTGGAAGGCTGTTGTTGACTCGGGGAAGCCGATCACGGCTGCGCTGGCGGTGCTTCCCACTTATTTTGAAATGGAGTCATAACAAGGACATGCCTGTGCCCGCCAAATGACACCTTGCTAGCGATTCTTTGTCGTTCGTCGTAAGCGCACGGTGAAGTAGGCGCCCGTGGATGAGATTGGGGGTTCAGCGTTTCTTTCTCTTGTTGGCTTTTTGCTGTTTGGACCTTTGGCGTTCTTTTTTGTGGATCGTCTCGATCTTCCAGCGGTACTGGTCTGCCATGGTTGAAATGCACCAACAGTAATGAGAGTCTTTTTGCCGAATTAAGGCAAGGAGAT
>NZ_DASWWZ010000096.1:0-9851 GCF_036405755.1 Schlesneria sp. | reverse complement strand
CCGGTAATGCCTGGACCGGTGACCAGCATTCCGGGGCTGAGGAACTGGACCGCTTCGGGATCCAGCCCGGTGATTCGTGGTTGGGTACCGTCGGTGGCTCCGGTGCTAGAATTCCATCGCGACCCGAGGAACGTCAGTGCGAAGGTCCCCCCGCTGTTACCGGAGTTATCGAAGTAGGCTGGGGTACTGAGTGTCACCGAGTTATTCGCGAGATTAATACTTTCAATGTAGGTTCCTGCACTGAAGTAATTTCCCTGTGCTCCGGGGCCGCTGCCCGAGTCCAGGATGATCATTCCTTTCGCGAGTTGCTGCACGACCGAAGGATCGAGTCCTGTGACCACGTTACTGCCGACGGTGACGACTCCATTGCCGTTGATGTTTCCTGTCGCGACGCGGTTAATGGTGCCGCCACTGACGAGTTTGAAGTGCTGGAACTGTGCTGTGTTGTAGGTGGATTCGCTGTCAGCGAGCGCGGAGTCTGCGAAGACGTTAAATCCGCCGGGCAGCAGGCTGAAATCAGAAAGGCTGCCGGGGAAGACGTATTGGTCGTATCCCTTACCGCCAAAGTAATCCCCGAGCAGGCTGTTGGGTGTCCCCGGGATCGTTTGCGTGAACTGGGCAATCAACTGCTGCATCTGCGGGACACTTAAGTCCGCGCCAATCCCGGCGTAAGGTTTGGGGCCGAGTTCCGGATTTGTCTTGGGGAACCCGTCGGTCGTTTCCATCATGGCGGGCAGGCCAAGCTGATCGACGTACGACACGTCATAGTTCAGAATCGGATTCACCAATTCGGACTGGGGCATGTTGGGGGCCCAGTTCACCTGCATCTCGTCACGAATCGTGAACTCGGTCAACTGGCCAGGGGTGTCATTCGCGAATCCCTTGGGGCCACCGATCAGCACGTTTGAGTCGTGATACCAGAGTACGCGTCCGTTGGAATTGGCAATGCCTGTCGCGGGGTCAGGAAAGGTGGCACTGTAGGCGGCACCCGGTGCGGGCATATAAGCTTTGGCCGAGAAATTATATTGCCAGGGGTCGGCAGATTGGATGGGGTTGCCGGGGTCGGACGCAGACTCCAGCGGATCCGAACCATTGGTGGCCATGAAAATTCGGGCGCCATCCCAGAACACGAGCGGGAGCTGGATCGTTACCTGACTGTAAGGCTGAAGTCCCGCAATGACTTCGTTGGGGTTATTGGGATTAACCTCGCCAATGTAACCTCGGAAGCCCTGATTGAAGGGGTCGAGCGGATCGTACTGCGAGGTGGGTTTCGTATACGATCCTGCGGTACTGATTGTCGCTGTCGCCGCCGCATTTCTCCCTTTGTTACCATTGGCACTATCATCAAAGGTAATCGTTGGTGCTGATGTATAGCCCGAACCGATGGGCAGATTTCCCAGTCCCAGCGTCAGCGCGTAGACCTGCCCTTCGGCGTTGACGGAGGCCCGAGCGAACGCACCCGAACCGCTGCCCCCCTCGAATTTAACAAGGGGCGGGTTCGCCGGGTCATATCCACTGCCTCCGTTGGTCAGTTCAATCCGGACGACCTGGCCTGCCGTGTTATCCATCGTCGAATTCGCGCCGATAAAAATCGGATAGACGACATCCGGACTGTTGTTCATGATCGTCACGTACTTCACCGGAATGTCTGCCGGGATCTCTGGCGCGAGGGTATAGAGTACCTCATGCAGGTTGTTGGCGGTGTTCGTAAGTACGGGGGTGAAAGACAGCAGAATTCTGTCTTCCAGCAGCATGATGTGGCAGGCGAATTCCAGCTTCTGTCGGCCCCTGCGGGTTTTGCTGCGAACGGTGTGACGAGGACGGAACGCAGCTAACCACTTGGAAATCAGCATCGGAGGCACTCTTGCTGGGGAAGGATGTTCGATCGCGGTCATGCTGGCAGTCGTTGCCGAGATCATCTGATCGAGTCGCTGTATGGGCCAGATGACTGCGCAGTTCTGAGAAGCAGGGTAAGATTTCATCTTTGTCGACACGTTGACGTGTGTCAATCAAAAAGAGAAGAGTGTCAACCGTGGAACGAGGCGGGTGACACACCTGATGCGTACGGTGGGCGGGCGGGAGCCTGACACGTGTCTCGCAGTCACGTCCGCTTGTCATCCTGGTGGACGCGGGTGCCAGGAGCATGGTCTGTCGGGTTAGTGAAGGGGATTGCCGACGTGTTTCCAGCAGGTCGTGCTCTGGACCCGAGTGACACGATTGAATGTCGTCTCATCTCTCGGATGGATCATGGGAGTGCGACGATCCTCCTTCGAGCGTCTGCAAGAGATCGTTGGTTGTCTCAGGGTGCTCATTCGTTGCAGCTGAGAAGGAGGCTCTTCACCCGGGTCGTGGCGAGCCTCCTTTGGGGAGATGATCGTTGGCGTTGTGGGTTACGACAATTTTCGTCGTCGGTATCCGGCGACGGCCATACCCAGTGTCCCAAGGCCGAGTAGCGCAAGAGACGATGGTTCGGGAACAGGTTCAGGGATTCCGACAGGCGCTGTCGTCACGAAGAAGCTGAAGTAAGAGTTCTCCGGGTCCCTGGCAACACCAGACCCTTCCACGCCCGTTCTCCCCGTAATCCGGTAGGTTCGGCCGGCGCGCAGTAGAACAGGGTCGACACTCAGCCAGACTCGATCATCGGAGAGCGATACGGTCAATGGCCCTTCCTCGTAGGAAGGAGAGTACTGTGTCGTGGAGAGGTATTTATTGTTGTCAACGTCGTATAACCACGCCAGGTAATAGCCACCAAGATCAAAGTTGGATTCGATCCTCAGATAGGAATCAACATCAACGGTGAAATAGACCTCGTAGACCCCCCGAGAGTAAGAGTAGTCACTCGCGACCATACTTCCATTGAAGATGCCCGTAAATCGGTCGGCTGATTGATTCAACTGGGCTTCCGCGAATCCGCCTCCAGGAAGTGTGACGTTGACGAGGGACAGATCAGTCACACTTTTTGCGTCTGAACCGATTCCATCGGCTCCGAGTTGAACAGTGGTCTGTGTCGATATCGGACTGATGACTGAGGCGAATACCTTCGTTCCTGAACTCATCGAAACAATCGATGCAAGACAAAGCACAGCCTTGACGAGGCCTTTCATGTGTTCTCCCATTTTCGTGAACCGTTTACCCACTTGAACCAGAGCGCTTAAATTGCTGACGATCGAGTTTGACATTGGGAGTATTCGCACCGGCCCGTGTCAGGCTGCCTTCCATTCTCGAACAAGAATCCGTTCGGTGCAGCCTGAAATGTGACACTCCGTCACCTCGGCACGACCCGCATCGTACTGGACTACGGGTGTTCAGTAAATCAATTGAGCGGGGGAAACCGTCAATGAGGGGATCCTGTCACCGATGGTCGAAGCGAATGCGGTGCCGTGATGAGCGAAGTCCACGTGGGTACGGAATGGCAGTCGGGAGTGCCCAGAGAACACACTAATGGGATGCCATGAAAAACTCTCCCCAGTTCGTTGCGTACGGATTGGGAGGGGCTGTTGCGATGGGCTTAATCCGGGACGTAAACGACTTCCCCGCTTTTCAGGCGATAGGCTGTTCCCAGTCGTTGTCCTTCGCCCTTGAGCTTTTCGTGGCTCATACGGAACTGATCGAGGCGGGTTTGTTGCTCGGACGGGGTCACTTCCGTCGTGGCTGCGGCCTCTGGTGATGCCGCGGATCTGAGTTCCGGGGCACGTGAGGCGCTCACAAGGGCCAGCAGCAGCGCGATAGAGAAAACCATCCAGAGGTCGAACAGGTTGACCAGCCCCGCAAGCGGATCATCCTCGGCTGCAGCCTCCCAGCGTCGTACCTTACGTCGCATGGCAGGTGTCCTGCACAGAGACGTTCGCGGAATCGCTGACGGAATCGGACTTCAGGAGCGTCGCGACGAACTCGAGATCGCTGAGATCCTGTTCGTACCAGCTTTTGCGGGCTACGCTGGCGGCGTACGAGAAGCCACCAATCAGAATCCCAAACACGGTGGTGGTAAAGGCGATCACGAGATTGCTGGAAAGGGCCTGAATATCGCCCGAGGCGAGACCCGTCAGTGCAGGGCCCAGCGGAATCAATGTTCCGATCAGTCCCAGCATTGGTCCGAGCCGGGTACTGAATCCCAGCCGCGCCAGACGGCGTGTGATATCCAGTTCCAGGTCTTCCAGAGACTTATTCACCAGTACGGATTGCGAGGCATGGTTCAGTCGCTGTGTCGCTCGCTGATAACGGGCGGGATAGCCGACGAGCATGAGATCATAGAACGATGCTGCAGCAATTTTTCTGGCGCGGAGCTGTGTAAGGAAAGACCTCCAGCTTCGCAGGCCGAACGCGCGATCGAGGAATTCGCGCAGCAGGCCGCCCAGCATCAGCAGATTTCCCGCCAGAAAGGTGACAATCAGAATGAGTGTCGGAGCGAGCAGTCCTTCGGAGAGAAGGTAGAGAATTTCGACCAGTCGATCCGTCATGGTGTCCCTCGTCGTGCCGCAAATCCAGCGACCATCAGCAGGATGATCGCCGCTCCTAATGACCAGTGAAGCAGCGATGGTTTCCCTGGAGGAACGGGCACTGGAGCGAGATTTTGCTGGTCTTGAGTCGATGGGGACGGTGAGGGCTGAAGTCGCTGGCCTTCCACCGTGGTCAGAGGGGTTGTTGGCGCACTCGCCGATTCGGACGGGGTGGTGGCTTGTGTCGAAGCCGAAGCCGAAGCCGTGTCCATGGCCGGAGGAGGAACGGCGTCTGTCGACGCCGCATCCGAGGGAGCGGCTCCGGGGGCCGTCGTTCCTGCGGCGATGTCCCCGGCGGTTCGCTCCGTTTGTTCGTTGAACCGTTGAGTATAGTTGGCCAGCAACCGGGTTGCGGTTGGACTTTGGATCCCTTCCAGTTGTTCTCGCACCATTGTATCGAGCGAAGTATTTCCGCCGCTGGTCATGTGTCCCGACATTCCGTGCCGTGCAACGTTTTCGGCATACGCGCGGGCGACCTGTTGTCGGGTTTGCTCATCGGCTTGCCAGTATCCTTTTCGCATCGCTTCCAGCATCACCGCCATGGAATCCTGGTAGGCGTAGGGATTATTGCGATCCATCCAGTCGGGCAGGCGAAGGTTCAGTTTGTCGTCGATCAGGACCTGTTTCATTTCCTGCCAGTTTTCGCTGCCGACGCTGCCGGGACGCATCACTTCCCAGCCGAAACTGTTGGAGGTCATGAAGCGGATCTGGTCGGCCCCCGCGTAGCCTTCTTTCATCATCCCTTCGAGCCACTTCCGGTTGAACAGCCGGACGCGGTATTCACGTCGCAGAGCGTCTTCGGCACTGATCAGACCCGCTTTGTCGGGGTCACGGACGTCGGATAGAACGAACTCGGGCTTTTTGCCGGTCAGGGCCTCAACGGCGAGACTGAGCGAACCGCCATGCAGCCAGACATATTTACTGGCCAGGGGACTGGTCATGTGATCGGACCAACTGCGCACGACAGTATGCGTTCCCTGAATTGCCGCATCGTAGAGAGGAGAGGCCTCTTCACCCCAGGCCCCTTCCGTGTAGACATGTTTGTGATGGGCGAGGTATTCGGCGGCGATGTCGTCACGGCTGTTCCAGTCGCCGGACTGAGCGACTTTGTAGCCCAGGAAGCTGCCCGATTCCCGTCCGGGGGCTCGGCCGAAAATCCGGGCATGGGACAGCAGTTGAGCCCGGTCTTCCGTCAGTCCCTGACCGGCAAGCGTCGTCCGCAGAGTCTGCGTATTCTGGAACAGGGGGTTGTCAGGTTCGTCCGCCTGCGTCGCGAGTCGAATCGCCTTGTCCCAGAGGTTCAGTCGGCTGGGGAGATTCGACTCATACCACGACCCCGCAGCGATGAAAACGTCGACGCGCGGGCGACCCAGGTCATCTCGCGAGATCAGTTTTACGTCGCTCACAAGTTGCCGCTCGTCCCAGACCGGTTCGATTCCGATCAGTCGCAGAATCTGCGCTTCCATCACACCGTAGTCGCGGAACGTGGCCGAACTGCGAAGATCGAATCCGACTTTGGTGGGGAACTGACCGGTTTGCGTCTGGTGCCGTGTGACCAGTTCTTCCGCCAGGCGGTGACCGAGTTCCCAGGAGGGGCGCGAGGGGATTTCTTCGGGGTTCAGCAGGTACATGTTGCGTCCGGTGGGGACGGCACCCGGGTTTCGGATGGGACTGTTTCCCGGACTAGGGGGGACGAACTTTCCCTCCAGTCCTGCCAGCAGATTACCAATTTCATCCGCAGTCCGGTCGAAATCGGCGTTCAACTTGATCGCCAGTTTCAGGCCTTTGTCGATCGCTTCGGGTAACTCCGAGAGCGTTGTTCCGAGAGTGGCGTTGACGGCATCCAGCGGGTCCATCTGCCGATTCAGTACCAGTTGCAGGATGGCTTCCGCTTCAGGACGGACACCGTGACTGTGCCCCTCGTGGTCGTGATCCCGATTGGCCTGATGCTGCTGATCATGCTTGAGTTCTTTCAATCCATTGATGAACGGCGTTCGCAGGATGGTGACCATGTAGGGGATCAGCAGGTCGCTTCGTGGTCGTTCGCCGTAGACGTGCAAACTGGTCGGAGTGGTTTCTTCCTGGATGGCATGCAGGTAATCAGAGACTTGCCTGATGGCATCCCGCGTCAGCTTTCCATCGTCCGGGATTGTGAGGTGCAGGTCGGTTTCGAGATGGCAAAGCTGGACCTGGCGCGTGATCTCTTCACGGAATTTTTCCTTCAGTGCCCCTTCCTCGAGCGTTTCCCATTTGTCGAGTGTTTCGTGCAGGTTGGCCAGATCGTCACTCAGCCCTGCATCGACAATCGGTGGCGGCAGGTGGCTCAGCAGTGTCCCGTAGACGCGTCTGCGGACAGGCGAGGATTCCACCATGTTCTCGATGATCCACGGATTGAAGTTCGGCATCGAGCCCATGATGACGTCACACCAGTCCCGTTGTGACAGGCCGTTCGGTTTGCCCGGCAGGGCGAACTCAGAGCCATGAGTCCCAAAGTGGATCAAGGCATTGGCGTGGAACTGGTGTTCCAGCCAGAAATAGGTCGCCAGATAGTTATGAGGAGGTGTTGTCACCTTGTCATGCGCCTGGGCGTTGGCCCCTTCCTTACCGTGGATTTCCCCTCGGAGCGGTTGGGGCAGGAGGATGACGTTGCCGAGCTCGATCCGGGGAATGACAAGATGCTTACGGCCGTCGCGCTGCCAGACCATGAACTGGCCGGGAGGGGGCCCCCACTTGTCTTCCATCTGTTGCCGGCGATCGGCGGGCACAAACTTTTCGTACCAGACGCGATAGTCGTCCTCGGAGACCAGGACCGGGTCCCCGTGCTGGACAAGTCGATCCAGCTCGGCGGGGGCCCAGACACCAATCTGCCGACCCCGCTCGATCATTCGCATCAGCAATTCGTCCTCGTGCCGGGGGACGCTGGTCATCTGATAACCATGCTTCTGCATTTCCTGCAGGACGTTAGTCAGGCTGCGGGGCCCGTTGAGGTGCATCCCCGTGGAACTGCCTCGCATCAGTTCCCCCTTCCCCATTTCGCGATCGTAGTAAATGATGGCGATCTTCTTCTGCGGGGCGGGTGTTTGAGCCAGACGGGCGTGGCCCAGAGCACGCTTGATCAGGTGCTCGACCCGGTCAGGAATGGGCTGAAAGGCCTCGGCACTCCCCTGCCCTGATGTCGTACCGGCGGCCACTTGTGGCTCGATGCCGCCGATCAGTTCCTGACCGATGATGTGGAAGGCAAGTTCGCTGGACGAGAGTCCCTCGGTACTTTCCTGCCATTCGGCGATCGATTGTTTGCGGATGAAGATCGAGTGCAGGTGGGGGACGTTCAGGGCATTTCGCAAAGCGACGGTGTCACCGCTATGGCAGGTATGGATCATCGCGTGCGGAGCAAATGCGACGGCCTGTTCTTCGTACGTTTTTGAGCGGCCGTCAATGATCCCCACGGCGACGGCACCTTGCCGTTCGGCTTCGCGAATCAACGCGTCGACGACACGCGGTTGCTGAAATGCGAGATGGGTGTTGTGAACTGTGATCAGCAGGCGAGGTTTCTCGGGGCTGAATGTCCCCCGTGTGCGGCTCCAGACTTCGAACGCGCCTGATGAAGGAAATAAACCTTCGTGGTCGGGATGGTAGAGACCTTCCCGCTCGACTTCCTGTGGGAGTTCTACCTGCAGATCGTGACCGAGGCGTCGGGCCGCAATGAAGATCAGCATCCGCCGGAGATTTTCCGCCGAGCTGCCGTAATAGTTCGCCGCGTCGGCGTCACGTTCGACAGGCTGCTTGAGGTTCATCGTCCGGAAGAAGTCGACCGCATTCGCGGGAAGGACAAAGACGCGCAGCTCGGGATTTTTCCTCGTCGCCTCATCAAGCAGCAGGCGGTAGGTGTCGCGGTCTTCTTCGCGTGTATGCTGAATGTAGAGCAGGCGTACGGTACTGAGATCCGCCCGTTTGTTCGCGACATCGCCATCCTCGAAATAGGTGAGTCTCAGGTTCAGCGGTTTCGCGTAAGTCTGAAGCTGCTCGTAGACGCCGCCGTGCAGTCCGATAAACCCGATCTCGAAGGCAGGGACTGGTGTATCGCTGTCGCTTGAGCCGGGCGATGCGGTTGTCGCTGTCTGAGCCAACGAGATGGAGGCTGCGCTCGTCAGCCAGAGCAAGCTGGCTGCGAATACCGCCATTAAGACCCGCAACCGATGGCCTGACGCCACCAAGGGAGTTTGAGTGGGGGTGTGGGAATGGAGCACCATTAAAATTCCCCCACGATTTCACCACCCGCGCGGCTGCCGAGTGCTTGAAAGGTGGTGATGCTGATGTTCTCTGAGATGAAGTGGACCGATCCGTCGGCGAAGATCAGGTGGGCTCCTCCCACATGGGCACTGCGAGCGGCCATGTTGGTACAGCCGTAGTTGGGGGCAATACAGTCGAACTGTTTGTCATTGGGCGGGCGGAGGGTGGTCATGATGTTGAATTGCGGTTGACCGCCAAACCAGGCCGTGGCCCGGTCCGATTGAGTCGGGGCGACCGACTGGCAGGTCGAAACGTTCGAGGCGGTCGAGCCGGAAGCGTTGGTGAAGATGTAGTTGTCCTGCAGTGTGGCGGGATTCAGGTCCCCTTTCAGGGTTTCACCGCAGGCAATCGTCTGCGACAGGCCATCGGTGATCCACGCGAGACGCGTGTAGGAGCTGTGTCCGAACAGTCCATTGCACGAGTTTCCACGGCAGTCGCAAAGGCTTCCCTGACTGGCCATGTAGTTGGAAGGGGCCAATGTGGGACTGACTCGGCCGATCGGATCACTGGGGCAGAGAAACGCCGGAACGGACTTTCCTGCGACTTCGTAGAACTTCGGGTTCACGTTCGCATTCAGCATCAGGTCGGCGTCGCTGAAATTGATCATGTTGAACAAGGGGGTCTGATCGATGTACGGCAGGATGGCTGTCAACCAGCTGAACTGGTGACGGGCCCCGGCAGAGATGTAGTCCGTGTAAGTGTCCATATGACCGGCCGGAAACATCCCGAAGGCGTCGGCATAGTTATGCAGTGCGAGGCCGAGTTGTTTCAGGTTGTTTTTACACTGGGTTCGGCGTGCCGCTTCACGTGCCTGCTGAACGGCGGGTAACAGCAATGCGATCAGTACTGCAATGATGGCGATGACGACCAGCAGTTCAATCAATGTGAATGCGTGTCGCCGGGCGCGATGGTCTATTCCTGGTCGCATGTCAGTTCAGGGCTCCTTGATCGTTGATCTTGTGTCTTGTGGTTGAGTCAGGAGGGCAGCAAGGGGAATGACTGAGAAGAGCGCCCACTCAGTGGCTGTGTCCTTCGTGGGCATGTTCCACGTCCAGATCCGCTTTA
>NZ_DASWWZ010000095.1:0-44868 GCF_036405755.1 Schlesneria sp. | reverse complement strand
TCTCATGTGCGGGCTCTGACTTGGCGACGCACGTTGCGATGGCCAGGTCGCCGGTGACGTTCACGACTGTGCGGCACATATCGAGAATCCGGTCGACGCCGAGAATGATCCCAATCGATTCCCCGGGGATCCCCACAGAGTTCATGACGGCCACGATCAGCGGAAGTGAACCGCCCGGTACCCCTGCCGTGCCGATTCCCGCCAGCACAGACATCAACACGACTTTAAACTGTTGACTGGCGGTCAGCTCGATGCCCATGACCTGTGCCAGAAACAGGACGACCACCCCTTCAAACAGGGCCGTCCCGTTCTGATTGCCCGTGGCACCGACGGTGAGGACGAAATTCGAGATTCGTTTGGGAAGCCGAAGTTCCTCCGAAGCGACTTTCATCGCCGTTGGCAATGTGGCACTGGACGACGAAGTGCCGAAGGCAACGAGCATCGCTTCCGAGACGTTCGAAAAGAATTTCCAGGGGGAAATCCGGGCGAAGACAAACACCACAATGGAATAGACCACGACCAACTGGATTCCGAGACCCAGCAGGGCCGTCAGTACGAACCAGACGAGCGTCTTCAGAATGTCGAAGCCCAATTGAGCCGTCAGGGCAAAGACCAGGCATCCCGCACCGTAGGGGGCCAGTCTCATGGCAAAACTGATGACGGACATGGAGATGGCATAAAGGCCCTCCAGCCAGGAGACGAAGGTCTGCGTCTCGATCGGACGAGTCGTAATCGCCATCCCGCAGATGAGTGCGAAGACCATGACGGACAGCATCCCGTTCCCTTTGGAACTGCCATCGACGGCACCGACCATCTCTTGCAGGGGATTTTCGGGCAGCAGGTCGACAATCGTGTCACGAACGGGCTTGGCATCCTTCAGTTTGTTCATTTTTTCCGAGGCACTGCCCGAGTATTGGGTGATCAGCTTCTGCCGCTGGCCCTCTTCGAGTGCGTGTCCGGGACGAAGAACTCCTACGAGTCCCACACCGATCAGAACCGCAGCGGTCGAGAGGAGTCCGGTGAAACCAAGTGTCTTCAGCCCCATGCGGCCCAGTTTCTTGAGGTCACCAATTTCCACTACCGCCAGTGCCAGTGCCGAGAAGACCATGGGAAGCACGACCATGAACATAATCCGGAGGAAGATTTTTCCGACCGGTTCAACCCAGTAGATCAGCGTATCCAGCCAATCTTTCAGGCCGTTTTTGTTGGCGTCGCCGGGGACGCCCGCTTCGACGGTGGCCACCACATGGGCTGCGAGTCCGCCCAGAATTCCGACAAGCAAGCCAATCAGAATTTTCGTATGCAGCGGAAGGCCGTGCTGTTTATCCTCGTTGCGAAGATCGGTGGACATCGAGATCCTTTCGTAAAATTGACTTCAGCGAAGGAGGATACAGGTCGGTGCCGTGAAGGTCACGTCCAACGAGCATACTTCATCGCTTAAGTGATGCCGCAATTCAGATTGCGTCGTTTCCTGTCTCGCCATGGCAAGCAGCCGCCAAGCAAAAACCGCAATGCAACGAACTTCAATTCAGTTGCAATTCTGCGATAAAATTCGATATCAACTCAGCAAAACTGGAAAGAGGTGAGCATTGGACGAATACGTTGAACCAGTGGGAAAAAGGATTCTGATTCGTAAGGACGAGAGCCGTCAGGTGACTCGGGGAGGAATCGTTCTGCCCGACAACTCCGAGATTCCCACCATCACCGGACGGGTTGTCGAAATCAGCATTCAGATCGAACGGGACGATGATTTTCCTATTCGGAAATATGACAAAGTCATTTTCCATCCGAAACACGCCATCCCCGTTGACTTTGAACCGGACAATCTGCTGTTCGTTGTCCCCATTGAAGACGTGGTGGCGGTCTTCCGTCGCACCAAAGTGTCGAAAGTGCCGGACGAAGTTGACGACGAAATCGAGTCCTCGGATGAAATTCCAGACGAAGAATAAACTCAAAGTCGATCTTGCACACAATTTGCTTAGGGAAGGATTGTGTGTTCTGATGAACAGATCTAAATGATGTTTTGTTTCGTTTTCAGGGGTGATTTGCGGCGGGAAAGTAGACGCTTGCTTCTTCCTTCGACACTCGCGTTGTGAGATTTGCAGAAGCAGTATACACTCCTGATTACCGGTTGAATCACAGTATGGACGCTGGGCTCCCGGAATCAGGACACCTCTCATCGAATGGGTGGGTATGCGCTTTCAACTCTCGCAAACCACGCCGCCTCATCTGAATCGTCGACTGCAGCTCCGAATGTTGTCGTTCGTCGGATTGATGGCGATCATCATGTTCACCGTGGGTGCTGTGACCAAGCGCCCGGGTGTGAGCACGAAGCCGCAGGGGATCTCACCCGATTCGCTGAGCTTTGAGGTTCGTCGTGAAACGTTCGACTTGAAAGAGGGCGAGTTTATCGCTGCTCTCTCAGACGATCTTGCCACTTTGGAAGACCTGTCACCGGTCGCCGAAGAAGACCTCAGAGGTCAGTCGCCCAGGTCGAAATCCCTGGACGATCGGACGCCATTCACGACCCGCAGCAAAGAATCCAGGAAGGCCGGCCGGGAGAGCGGCAGTGATCCTGTTCCCTCGGGCAATCCATTAGCCCTTGATGTGGCCGACGAGTTTGGGGCACGTACCCCCTCGCGGTCGGTCAGTGATTTCGATCGAGTTCCTGCAACAGCCGCTCCTCCGGCGGTTGATGACTGGGCTCTCGACCCCGACTTCGCAGGTTCCGCCCCCGCGCGAAACGAACCAGAAAATTTCATCAGACCGATTCCACGGCACCGGAAGCCTCAGCAACTGGATAATTCGTTCGAAGATCTTCGCACGCCGCGCCTGACGACGGAACCCCCCCCCGCTCGAAGAGATGAACGTCTGCCTGCCCCCAGCAGTGTCGACGAGGGTGACGACTGGAATGTCGCTCCTCGCTCGCGACAGGTGAAACCTGCCAGCGGGCTGTCGACGCGTGGTCCCGCCTACGATCCAGACGAACGTCCGGCCGCACCGATTGAGCTCGGTCGCCGGGGGACAGTCACGCCGTTTCCTCCCAGCCAGCCAGAACCGGTTGATGCAGAAATTGCGAAACCTCGCATCGACAAACGATATCTGGACAGGGTCAAAGACAACGATATCGGAATTCGCAGCGACGAATCCGAAGCCTTCTTCTGGTTGCTGGATCATTCACGGCGGGTTCCTCCGTCCCAGCTGGAACGTGTCTCCAACAAGGATGTGCAGTACATCAATCTGATGACCGAACCAGATCGCTATCGTGGTGAACCGATTACGATCGAAGGGGATCTGTGGCGCCTGTACGAGCTGAAGGCCAATCGGAATTCGTACGGCGTGGCCAGGATGTATGAAGCGTGGATCTTCACCGGAGATTCCAGCAATCATCCGTTCCGCGTCGTCTGTACGAGTCTGCCCAGTGGCATTGAGCCGGGCGAAAATCTGCGGAAGCCTGTCCGCGTCACAGGATACTTCTTCAAGAAAGAAGGCTACCAGTCCAACGGTGGAGTCCACATTGCTCCGACGATTCTGGCACGACGCATTAACATCAACACCATGCCCAACGGAATTCCGTCTACCAGTGGAATTCTCCCCTACATGATCGGGGCCGTCATGGCGATCGGGCTGGCCGTGCTAGTGACGATTGTTGGATTCGCGATCAGCGACGGACGATCGTCGCGAGCGGGAATGGATCGATTACGACGTCACCCACAGATGTCTTTTGCGGGACTCAAGATTCCAGAAACCGTCTCTGTCGAATCGGCCCTGAAGCAATTGGCCGAACAGGAACGCAACGCTGCAGTGACGGGGGCGTATGGCCCCCTGGTCTCGCGACAATCCGTTCGGACGCAGACCCTCCGCGACCGCTCGCCCTCACGTCACCTGCAGGCAGAGGCAACACACCAGCAAAAGCGGCTTCAGACCGGTACACTGCAAGACTGGTCCAGCCGTCAGGCGGCGGCCCGAGCCGAAATCGAAGCGCTGGCTCAGACCCGAACGGCAACGAAGGCCGCCTCAGTCGAACGTGCGGATGAACTGGACGTCAATCGCCTCGATCCTGCTCGGAATGTACTTCAACGGGATCAGGCACTCAGCGAGATTTCCACTGTTGCCCCCGACAATGACGCGGTATCGTTCACTCTCGCTCCGACAATCGATCAGATGCGATTGAAGCACGAGACCGAGTCGCTCTGGCCAGGTGAAACGTTGACATCGGATATCGCAGAGCAGAGTCGACCCGCCGCAGCCTCCAACATCCCCGAAGCGTCGCAGGTTGAAGACGAATCCACAGACGACAGGGTACGTCGGAACCGGCGCAATTGGCGACGTGGAAAGTCGGCCTGACGGTCGCTGCATCGGAACGTCTGAAAGTAGATCTTACCTGGAACTGCCGGTCTTCTTTGTGCGCTCCGCTTGAAACGGAATTTAACGACACTCTTCGTGATTGCTCCCATGGTGTCAGTCGATCCCCTGAACCTGGTCCAGCCCCGGCGCAAAATCACTGGCGTCTCGGCCATCCTGCTGCCGTTTACTGAAGCGGGTGAAGTCGATTGGCTGGCCTTCGATCAGCACGTTTCCCGAACTGTCGAAGCGGGGCTGATTCCCGCCGTCAATATGGACACGGGCTATGTGAATTTGATCGATGACTCGACACGCAACTACGTGCTGAACAGGACGCACGACATTCTGGCAGGGCTTCCCTTCGTCGCAGGAGCGTTCGTCGCTGATCGAGAGGGCGATGCGTTCCAGTGCGATGCCTATCTCCAGCAGATCGAGTTCATCGAAGACCGGGGCGGACTGCCCATCGTTTTTCAATCCTATGGGCTGACGCGTCAGTCGAGTGAGAGAATCGTTGAGAGTTACGCGCAATTGGCTTCCGCCTGTGACCGCTTCCTGGCGTTCGAGCTGACGACCAGTCTGGCACCGTTTGGAGCAATCTACGATTTGCCCACTTTCGAAGGGGTGATGTCGATACCTCAATGCGTCGGGGTCAAGCACTCTTCATTTCGTCGGGAACCCGAATGGGAGCGACTGCAATTACGAAACGAGTCGCGGCCCGACTTTGTGATCTTCACGGGGAACGACTTCGCCATCGATATGGTCATGTACGGAAGTGACTACCTGCTGGGACTCAGCACCTTCGCGCCGGATTTGTTCGCGATGCGTGACAAATTTTGGGAAAACGGGGATCGCCGCTTCTATGAGCTGAATGACCAGTTGCAGTACCTGGGGCACTTCGCTTTCCGTCACCCATCCCCGGGATACAAGCACTCGGCGGCTCAGTTTCTCCATTTGCGCGGGTGGATTGGCACGGATCTGACCCACCCCTTCAGTGTGCAGCGACCCTCGTCAGATACCGAAATTCTGCAGGAAATTCAGGGGCGACTGGAACAATTTGTCGCAGACGTTTCCGCATAGCCAGGGATCGATCTGGTCCATTTTTTCGTTCCATCTTTTCTGAGCTGGGGCGATTGCGCTCACCAATCAGGAAACCTGGGATCGACTCCGAGAAAAGGATCAGGAGCGCGGGATTCAGCATGCCTCAAGCGACGGACGAGTTGTGTGGTCCTGAGGGTGACCGGGTTTACGAGACACAAGATGTCTTTGCCCGCGCAGATTTTTGACGACGCAAGCAATCGCGTGACTGCAATCAAGATCCGGATGCGGGTCGCGACGTGGGCGGAGTTGCAACCCGAAAGGGATTTTTGTCGCTTGCATGGGTTGATTGAGAACTTGGGCTATGGTGCCGCACGCAGGAAAACCTCTTGCTGCTGACCCCGCGAAGACGCGTCAACCTTGGCTACCCGCGGGTCGGGGAGTAAACAAAGCGGGGGAACCGCCTCATATTTTGAGAAGGTTCCCCGCATGCTTTACGCGCTGATTCCGGCGAAGGTTACTTTCGCGACTGGTGTCGCAGGAGTGCGGCTTCGATGAAACTGCGAAACATCGGATGCGGATGGTTAGGTTTGGATTTGAACTCTGGATGGAACTGCACTGCAGCGAACCAGGGATGGTCGGGAAGTTCAATGGCTTCCACAAGTGTGCCGCTGGGGCTGTTTCCACTGAGAGACATCCCACCTGCGATGAACCGTTCACGATACTCGGGGTTGAATTCGTAACGGTGGCGATGACGTTCTGAGATCTCGTTGGTTCCGTAGATCTTTGCCATCAACGAATCAGGAGCGAGCACGCATGGCTGTGCTCCGAGGCGCATCGTTGCCCCCTTCTTGTCGATGTTCCGCTGGTCCTCCAGCAGGCAGATCACCGGGTGGGGCGTAGCTGTGTCGAACTCGGTACTGTCGGCATCATCGAGACCGAGTTTGTGCCGGGCGTATTCGATCACGGCAACCTGCATCCCCAGACAGATTCCGAAGTAGGGGATGTTCTGTTCGCGGGCATATCGCACCGCCTGGATTTTCCCTTCAATTCCCCGGTGTCCAAATCCACCAGGGACGAGCAGACCATCGATACCTGCTAGAACAGAGGCGGCTTCCTGCTGTTCGAGTGACTCGGCTTCAATCCGTTTGACGATGACGCGGGTCGAATGCGAGAACCCGGCGTGATCCAGGGCTTCGTAGATCGATTTATAGGCGTCGCGATGTTCAATGTACTTGCCAACCACGGCAATGTTGACGTCGTGCAGCGGATTCTTGATCCGGTGAACAAGATCTTCCCAGTCATCCATTTCGGACTGACCTGCGGGAAGGTGCAGTTTCTCGAGAATCAGCTTATCCAGACCATATTCGACCAACCCGCAAGGAACTTCGTAGATCGAATATTCCTTGTCCTGTTCAACAATAACGGCACGTTTCTCCAGATTGCAGAAAAGGGCAATCTTGTCGGCGTTATCCTGACCGAGGTCGCGTTCCGTTCGCACGATCAGAATGTCAGGTTGAATACCAATCTGCCGCAGTTGCTGCACGCTGTGCTGGGTCGGTTTGGTTTTGAGCTCTTTTGCCGCTTTCAGATACGGGACGAGCGTCAAATGAATGAACAGACAGTTTTCTCGACCAATATCGAGTGGGAGCTGTCGAATTGCTTCAAAGAACGGCAAGCCTTCGATGTCGCCCACGGTGCCGCCCAGTTCGGTGATGACGACATCGACATCAGGACCGGCCAGACCGCGGACAGCAGCCTTGATTTCGTCGGTGATATGCGGCACGACCTGGACTGTCTTGCCCAGATACTTCCCTTCACGCTCTTTCTGGATCACTTTGGAATAGATCCGTCCGGACGTGTAGTTGGACTCGCGCGTCAGGGGGCTGTTGGTGAATCGCTCGTAGTGTCCCAGGTCGAGGTCTGTCTCTGAGCCGTCATCCAGGACGTAGACTTCGCCATGCTGAAAGGGGCTCATCGTCCCCGGATCAACATTGATGTACGGGTCGAGTTTCTGCATACGAACTTTGAGTCCACGTCGTTCGAGGATGGTCCCGATCGAAGCAGAAGTGAGGCCTTTACCGAGCGAGCTTACCACGCCGCCAGTGACAAAAATATGCTTGGTCATTATGAAACTTTGAAGGAAGGTCAGGCGGGGGAACGAAGGATGGATAAAGGGGGAATGATGAGTGCGATGAGAACCGGCTTCATTCCGCTGCTTTCATCCTCTGGACGAATCGAGCATAGTCCTCAGGTGTGTCGATGCCAACTGAGTGATGCTCAACAATTGCGACTTGGATCCGGGCACCCGCTTCCAACGCTCTTAATTGCTCAAGCTTCTCAAGTTGCTCCAGTCTTGATGGAGCCAATTGCGTCAGCCTGAGCAAAAAGTCGCGCCGGTATGCGTAGATACCAATGTGTAAGGTCCAGGGATGCTCGGCTTCCAGGACTTCTGCGGCTTCACGATCCCGACAAAACGGGATCGGGGCGCGACTGAAATACAGAGCCCGGCCGTCGGCACCCGTAACAACTTTGACGCAGGAAGTTGCCTGAACCTGTTCGAGGGACCGCATGGGTGTTCCCAGTGTGGCCATATCGGCATCAGGGAAGTCGATCAGTGCCTGGACCACGGCGTCGATGTTCGCGGGATTGATCTCGGGTTCGTCCCCCTGGATGTTGACGAAGATGTCACCGTCGGGGCAGCTTCGGCGTGCGACTTCAGCGATGCGATCGGTACCGCTCGGGTGTTCGCCGGTCATTTCCGACCGTCCACCGAAATGAGCGACGGTCCGTGCAATTTCGTCATCGTCTGCAGCGACGATCAAGTGGCTGAGACTGCGAGCCTGCGACGCCGAATTCCACGTGTATTGGAGCAGGGGACGCCCCGTTTCGGCCAGCAGTAACTTTCTTGGCAGGCGAGTCGAGTGCAAGCGGGCAGGGATGATTCCGTAAACCTTCATGATGCTTTTACTTCTGACTGCTCGTTAATGCCATTAAGTGTTGAAAATCGAGATCGTTTCGCAGGGGGTCGAAATCTGTTTCCCGGGGGACAAGTTTAAGCAGTTCACGATCCATTCGGAACGCCCTCCCGAGCCAAGAGAGGGCCTCGAACTTTTCTCCCGCGAGCGAGTAATAGCAAGCGAGATTGTACAGGACGACGGGAACATCCTTGTGGAACTGATAGGCCAGCTTCATGGCGTCAATCGCCCTGGGGAGCTGGTCCACTCTTTTGTAGCACCAGGCCATCCGCATCAGCGCGTTCAGCTCAGTCGGTTTTTCCTTGTGAGCTTCGCGGAAGTCGTCAAGCGCCGGTTGCATCTCTCCTTTCATCAACAAGGCTTCGCCATGCAGCATGCTGACATTGTATCGCTCATCGCCGACATCTTCGATGTGTCCCAACTCGCGTAGTGCGTGGTCAGGCATGTTGAGCGCCAGATAACCTTCTGCGGCTAGAATCTGACGCTCACGACGCTTTGAGGAATTTATGGGCATGAAAGTAAACCACTGGTGGCCGGGGGTGCCTTGCGTTAAGGAACCCGACAGTGCGGCAATGTAACGGATTGCGCGCGGCAGGACAAAGCTGACGGATCAGCGAAGTTTTCCGGCGATGAGTTGCTCGAGCTTAAGAATATCCGCCGAGAACTTCCGAATCCCTTCTGCGGTTTTCTCGGTCGCCATGGCGTCTTCATTCAACAGGAAGCGGAAGCTCTTTTCATCCAGTGTCTGCTTCTCCCACTTCGATGACTTCGCCGCGCTGGCGTCCAGTTTACGGGGCAGGGGATCCGTCGAAGCCGCAAGTTCCCCGAGGAGTGCGGGGCTGATGGTCAACAGATCACAACCGGCGAGCTCGGTAATCTCACCTTTATTGCGGAAGCTGGCTCCCATAATTTCTGTCTGGTAGTCGAACTTCTTGTAGTACTCGTAAATCTCCGTCACCGAGCGGACTCCGGGGTCTTCTGCCGGGGCGTATTCCTTCTTGGTTGCCGCTTTGTACCAGTCAAGAATTCGACCGACGAAGGGAGAAATCAGTCGGACTTTCGCTTCTGCACAGGCGACTGCTTGCGGGAACGAAAAGAGCAGCGTCAGGTTGCAGTGGATTCCTTCGCGTTCGAGGATTTCGGCAGCCCGAATTCCCTCCCACGTGGATGCAATTTTGATCAGGATTCGATCTCGGGAAATCCCATTTTTCTCATAGATGTCAATTAACTGCCGGGCCTTGGCGAGTGTTCCCATTGTGTCGAATGACAGTCGCGCGTCGGTTTCTGTTGAGACTCGTCCGGGTACGATCTTCAGGATTTCGATCCCGAAATTGACCAGGACATGATCGATCACGTCTTCGACCTGTTGTGCACCCGATAACCCTGACCCCTTTCGGTCTGTCACGGCTTTGTCGACAAGATAGGCATATTCCGGCTTGGAAGCGGCAGCCAGGATCAGTGACGGATTGGTGGTCGCATCTTGTGGCTGATACTGCTTCATCGACTCGAAATCCCCGGTGTCGGCGACAACGACCGTGAATTTTTTGAGTTGATCGAGTTGCGATCCGGATCCAGACATAGTGCATCTCCTGCCAATGTGGCGAAGGGAACGTTCCGCTGCAGTCTTTCACAAGTTTTACTCGTTGCGACCGACAGATTCCATCACAGGAAATTCATGTGGAGGCACTTCGCAAGGACGCACGACCTGTTCGTGGTCTCACTTGCGATGCCTGCCTCTTCGCTGGGAACGGGAGGAGGGCAAGTATCGATTTGTCATAAATAAACGTCAGTCTGTCACAGAACGATCGCCCCGGGGCACTCAGCAGCCTGTCTCACCTCGAAAAATGAGCAGCCGCTCCATTTTCGAGAGACTCTGATGCAGTGGCGCAAGGCGGAATTTTGTTGTCACAAGTCGCTAGGCTTCAGGCAACTCGACGTAGAGTTCGGAACCCTCGACGATGACTTCAAAGCAGGGATGCTTCAATTGCGCGTTCAAACAGTGTCGGCCTGATGTCACATCAAACTGCCAGCCGTGCCAGGGGCAGGTGACTGTCGTTCCGGAAAGAGCGCCGCGCGCGAGCGGTCCTCCGGCATGCGGACAGATCCCGTCCAGGGCATGAAAGCGTCCCTCGACGTGAAAAATGGCCACGATCCGGCCAGCCACCACAAACTCGCGCCCTTCTCCCTGTGGAATATCCGAAACGTTCGCTACCCGATGTCGATTCACAGCAAGACGATCCTCTGCAAGTATTACCCGGCACCGGGAGTCAAGAGTTGGCGAACGCTTGTTCAATCGCGGATTTTGTTTTGTTGAACCCCGTCCGCGCGACCTCGAGAGCATCTTGCTTCCAGTAGTCTCGATTGAAGAGTTCAAGCGAAACGGCGCCGCGATAGCCTGCATCTCGCAAAGTTCGAAAGATCATGCCGAGCGGCGCAATTCCGTCACCCGGATAGACGCGATGGGCGTCGTTGATGCTGTCGCGGGCGGGCGTTGCCGGGTAATCATTGACGTGGAAATTGTGCATCCGGGATCCGGCGAACATGGCCAGCCCCTCGAAGCTCGAGCCTCCCTTGAAAATGTGGTAGACGTCGAGGAGGAAACAGGCACTGGGATGAGCTGCTTCAACGCCGATGAAGGCGACTTCTCCCAGTCGCGCCAACGTCTTGGAAAAGCCCCAGAGTTCCAGTTGAGGCAGGACTCCTTCTGCTTGCCCCAGTTCGCAGAGCGCCCGGTATCGGTCTGCGAGTTGATATGGATCAAGCCCCGTTTTATCGGTCACGCCGACGGGAGGAGCGGCCAGACGTTCTCCACCGATTTCCCGGACAAGTCCCATACATCGCCTGGCTTCTTCCAGGCCACGTTTTCGCTCAGCTTCGTCTTCCGCGAGAAATGCCGCAAACCCAATCGCACTTTCCACCTGAAGTCCCGCATCGGCGATTCGCTTTCGCAGATCAGACAGGGTACCACCTGATTTGACATAGTTGTCAATTTCGCCAATCCACGGCTCAATTCCGGCATAACCTGCTTTCGACGCAACTTCAATGGCACCGAGAATGTCGAGCTTGTTCCCTTTGTAAGGGCAGTCGCGAATCGTGCTGGTATTCAGACAAATGCGAAAAGGCTGAGTGTTTTCCGGAGCAGCCGATGCCACCGCGGGGGCCAGCAGCGAGGTGGTTGCAGCGATTGTGGCCGTCGTTCCGAGAAATTCTCTGCGATTGAAGGTGGTCGACATCAGCTTCTTTTCCACGGTTTTGAGGGCTTTGAATGAGGCTTGGATTGTCCAGAATCGAATCCCGCAAAACAACGCTGTCAGTCATTCGCGGTTGGCGATGAAGGAAAATCTCGGAGCGTCAGTTTACTTCCCACTCTCTCCAGTGGAAACTGCCCTGACAATGTTGCCCTGTTGTGCAGTCAGCCTTGACCCCCCAGCGATAATGAAGACATGCTGTTCATCCTCGATAACTACGATTCGTTTACTTACAACCTGGTGCAGCGGTTTGGCGAGATCGACTCACGAGTGGATGTACGAGTCGCACGAAACGATGAAATCACAATCGATGAAATTGCCGCGTTAAAGCCCAGTGGAATTGTGGTTTCGCCCGGCCCTTGTACTCCGCATGAGGCCGGGATCTCGATGGAACTGATCCGGCAACTGGGCCCCCATATCCCGACGCTGGGTGTGTGTCTCGGGCATCAGTCCATGGCCGAAGTCTTTCATTCGCCGGTCGTGCGTGCTGAACGGCTGATGCATGGAAAGGTCTCGCCGATCCATCACCTTGGAACAGGTGTCTTCGAAGGATTGCCCAATCCCTTCACTGCAACCCGCTACCACAGCCTTCACGTTCCCGAAGCGACGCTGAGCCCTGAACTCGAAGTCACGGCCTGGGCCGACTTCCCGGGACATCCGCGAGAAATCATGGGCTTGCGGCACCGAGTCCATCCCATCCACGGAGTTCAGTTCCATCCGGAAAGTTTTCTGACCGAAGGGGGCATTGAACTGCTCAAAAACTTCCTCAAAATTGCCGGTGAAATTTCTTCGTGAGGCTGATTCAGGCCTCACTGGCATCACGGTCGCAAGGTTGACTGTCCCCGTGAATTGATCACTGACGGTTTCGGGTGATTGCAGGTAAGGCCTTCAAACATGGCGAAGAAGACTTCCCCGAGGAATGCCCTGGCTGAAGCGAAGACCGGACCAGCGATACGGCCTTCGTTATTGGGCGACCTTCGACAAGTGATCGAAGCCGCGAGAGAACAGACAGCGCGAGCGGTCAATTCGACGCTGGTCATCATGTACTGGCGAATCGGAAAACGGATTCGTGAAGAGGTCCTGAAAAACGAACGTGCCGAATACGGCAAGGAAGTGGTACAGACAGTATCCGTGGAATTGACGGCTGAGTTTGGACGAGGCTTTGGTCGCCGGAACCTTTTTCGGATGATGCAAATCGCCGACTATTTTCGAGACGAAGCAATTGTGACGGCGCTGTCGACACAATTGAGTTGGAGTCACTTCATAGAGATCCTGACGCTGGAAGACTCGCTCAAGCGAGATTTCTACGCCGAAGTGTGCCGTGTGGAGCGGTGGAGCGTCCGAACACTGCGGCACAAAATCGGCCATTTGCTCTATGAGCGGACTGCTGTCAGCAAAAAGCCGGACGAACTGATCGCCCGAGACATCGCTGCTCTGCGGGACGAAGACCGCATGACACCCGATCTGGTCTTCCGGGACCCTTACTTTCTTGATTTTCTGGGTCTCACGGGGCCGCACATCGAAAAGGATGTCGAAGATGCGATCTTGCGAGAGCTGGAATCTTTTATCCTGGAGATGGGGACCGATTTCGCATTCGTAGCCCGACAGAAACGAATTACGGTCGACAACGAAGATTACTACCTGGATCTCTTGTTCTACCATCGTCGGCTGCGGTGCCTGGTGGCAATTGACCTGAAGCTGGGGAAGTTTCAGGCGGCTGACAAGGGGCAGATGGAATTGTACCTACGCTGGCTCCAGCAGCATGACACCCATCCGGGAGAAGAACCTCCTCTGGGCCTGATCCTGTGCGCTGACAAGTCACAAGAGCACGTCGAACTCTTACGGCTGAATGAAAGTGGGATCCGCGTCGCACAATATTTAACCGAGCTTCCTCCTCGAGAATTGCTCGAAAAGAAACTGCACGACTCGATCCTCATCGCCCGCGAACGTCTGGCTCGCGATGAGGATCACTAACAGCCTGTGGACTGAAGATGGAACTGGCTCCTGTCCCATATTGCTGGCATCACAGTCGATGCGGAGTTGTGTAGTGCGAATCGAGGATTGCCACGGAGCCTGTGCCACCAACTCTTTTTCTCACTGTTTCCTGGAAGCGTTATCTTCAGTCCGCTTCAGGCTGCGTCCTACGAGTTCCGGCAGGAATTTGACGGGCACAGAGGCTTCGTTGATGACGGCTTCGTGAAAGCGTCCGAGGTCGAATTCGGTCCCCATCGATCGCTGGATCTGTTGGCGGAGTCGGAGGAAAGCAGAACAACCGACGAAATAGGTCGAAAGCTGACACGATGACTGTTTGGCGCGAACGACCTTCAGTCGAGCTTCCCCTTCGGCCTGAAAGGCGTCTTCGGTCAGGAACCGCAGGGCCTCATCATCCGACATTTCAGTGCAGTGCATTTTGTGATCAAGGATGGCATTTGCGACGCTGCGAAGTCGGAACTTGAGCTGCATCATTCGCAGGGCCGGGTCCCCCTCACCATAACCCTGATCGAGCATCATTTGCTCGCAGTAGTTCGCCCATCCTTCGGCGTAGACGCCGGATCCCAGAACTTTACGTATGAGAGACGGATTTAGGTTGGCGTATTCCAACTGGACATAGTGGCCCGGATAGGCCTCATGGATTGTCAGTATCTTGAGCATCTGGCGATTGTACTCACCCAGAAAACTGGCGACGCGTGAGCGGTCCCAGTCTGCCGGAGGAGGGCTGATGGCATAGATGCTGGCCGTATGGGGATCGAGCGGGGGGGCGGGTTCCAGAAAGGCGACGCTGTTTCCCCGCTGGAATTCGGGCATCTCGATGATTTCGCACCGGTCAGGATCGGGCAGTCGCAGAAGATTGCGGTCTTTGATGAACTGCTTGATGGTTAGGACGGTGGCACGAGCATCGTTTGCCAGTTCCTCTGCTGAGCTGTGGTCTCGACCGATTTCCTGAAGGACCTGCTGAATGGCAGACTGCCGCCCCGCTTCATCATCGGGAGGGAATGGATGACGGGGGAAATAGCGTCCCCAGAGCAGCTTCGCGATGAGCAGCAGATCGCTACGAACCAACTTCAAGTTGGCCTCTGCTTCAGCGAGAACGTCATCTGCGGTGACGCCCGCATCCAGCACCATTTCGAGTTTCTTTGCAAATTTCTCTCTCCCCAGCCGCCACTCACCGTTCGCGCGAGGAAGCAGTTCGTCCTCAAGGAATTTCTGGTGGCGTTTCAACTCTTCGACGACAGTTGCTGCCGCACTCTGCACCGCCTCCCGCTGTGGCGAGTTTCCGATGATCTCGAGCAGATCCTGTTGGAAGAATGCGATGGCACCCTTGTTCTGAAGGATTGCCGTTTCGGTTACGATTCGGGGCGGGTTCTTCAGATTGGAGCGCGCCGCGACCAGGATCCTGGGAATCGCCTGCATGCGATTCAGTGCGTGAGTAATCGCAGACTCTTTCGACTGGGTCGATTGGGTGAGCAAGCTATAAACACAATCGGTCGCCAGTCCCGTATAGATCCTGGGGTCTGTCTCATAGGGACGCTCGACCTCTTCAAGCCAAAGGTCGAGTTTCAACGAGTCGCGCAGGATCTCAAAATCGACCTGTCCCTCGCGCGATAGCGATGAGTAGGAGATTTCTCTGGCCAGGCGGTCAAGTGTTGCCTGTGTCAGTCCGAAACGTTTCTGACGGGTCTCGGAAGAGACATCGTCGAGCAACGAATCAAATCGGCGGTCACCCAGCCGTGAACCGCGTAAAGGGCTAAAAGTAAAATCCGCTTCCAGGTATTCCTGAAAGATTCTTGCCAGTGTCTGGTCGGCGTCGGTCGGCATCGTGTCTGCGTCCTTTCGTTCCACGTTCCATACGCTGGTCAAAACGTCGTAGGTGCGGGGATCGAGCTGCTTGAGTTCGATCGCGTTGTAGGGAAAGAAGTCGTTTCGGCTGAAGTAGGCCTCTGTCGTCTCAGCAAAAAACTCTTGAGGGTTCGTCATGGCATAAGCGCGACCGCGACTCTTGCGGCCTTCTGCATCCTGTCGTTCCACATTGTCGTAGTCACCACTGGAGCGGGCCCGTTCAAACGCTTCTCGGATCACAGAATTCTCGAACCCGTCCTTCAGTACGCGATGGTGATAGGCATGAGCCAGCTCATGCAGGGCGAAGTTCGGCATACGTCGGATCTCGGCCTCGAAGATGCCGATATTTGTGAATTCGATTCCCTGTGCCATCGCGGGGTCACGACCATGATCTCGCAGCCAATCGGCCGCCGGGTGATATTCCGCCAGGGGAGGCGTGTTGGGGTACTCGGGAGAGAACCAGAGGGGGACTTTCTTCAGTTCCGCCAAAGGACCCGGCGGGACGACACGCTCAATTTCCGAAAGTTGCCGGTGAAGCAGTTCCAGAGCCTTCGTAGTTTCTGCGGACAGGTTTACGAGCAACTGAGGATGCACATGGACGACCCATCCTGACAGATTGCGAACCGTTTTATCGTTCGTTTCTGCGGCCGCAACATTGCGAGCGAGTGCCTGAGCTCGGATCGCAGCTTGAGCGTTCAGAAGTCGCTTTGGCCATTCAAACTTTGGCGCCTGCTGCGGTTCGTACCCCTGCAGGTGGCCCGTCAGACGTGTGGCAGGTTTGGTGTACTTGAGTTCGGTTTCGCCAAAGACTTCGCGGCACAGAGCAGCAAGTCCCGGGTCGTACTCCAGCAGTAGCTCTCGCGTGTTGACATGATTGTGGTCATGGTCATTGATGCGGTTGTTATCAAACCATGACTGGACTCCTTCGGCGAAGTACTCGTGGTGGTTCACGGACGCGTACTTCCCCTTCCAGAGGCCAGCATTCATGGCTGCGTCGTAGGTCTCTTTCAGTCGGCGGTCGAATGTCGGATCGACATTAACCATCCCACGCAAATGAATGCTATGAGCAAACTCATGAATCAGAATGTTTTCTGCTTCGTACGGGTCACCCGGAAAACCCAGCAGGTTTTCTTCCGCGACCGAGCAGTAGGGATCGGTCTCACTTCCCCCCAGGCCACGAGCACGCGCGTCCCAGTAATCTTTGGGAGCGATTCCGTCAAAGTCGGGAACCTTCTCGCCTGCGAGTTGGGCGAATTCTGGCAGGTCCGTTGTAAACTCGTCCCGCGCCATAATGCACATTCTCGCTCCGCTTTTGATCATTGCCTCACGCACGTCAGGTCGTCTGGCAAGCATCATCTTCACGAGGTAAGCGGCTTCTTTCAGTGCATAGGGATTGACCCGACTCGAGGCCACGATCGGAAACCCATCGACACTCACCGACTGCTCGTAGAAAGCCGGAATCCCATTTTTTCCCTGTGGATCTAAGCGGAACCCCTGGTAAGTCACTTCGCTCGTCACGCGAGCCGACGCCTTGTCGTCCCGACCCACGACTTCAAACTGATGTCCCAAGGTCGTAGAGAGAATCAAATCCTTGCCGGGTTCGACCGTCCCGCTGGGAACTTTTTCAGTGGATGATTTCTGCCAGAAAATATCGATGGTCTGGGGACTGCCATTGATCATCTGCAATTGAGGACGCGGAAACTCGGCTTTTTGAGATGATGGCTCGTCAGCGAAAACGGGAACTGTGATCGTGAGAAGGATCGTTCCGATCGCGAGACCGAACATGGTGCCACGAGATTTGACGGGCGGCTGGGGGGTGAATGGGAATCTCATCGAACCTCCACAATTCGTGGACCAATGACATCGGCCCGTGGTGTAATGCCAAGTCCTGGGGTACAGCTTGCCTGCATCGTTCCCTGAACTCGACAGGGGGCTCCCTCGGCAATGCTGACAGTCACATAGCTGTTAAAGTCGGTGCTGGTGAAGCGAAATTCTTCCGGTGTACTGTGCGCCAGATGCGCGATCGCCGCTGTGGTGATGTCCCCGCCCCAACTGTCTTCCAGCGTCATCGCGATCCCCATGGAAACGCAGAGATCACGAACCTGCTTTGTCCGGGTGAGGCCCCCGAGCTTACTGATTTTCAGGTTCACGACGTCCATGGCGAGATCCGCCTTGGCTCGCAGCAGCATGCTCAGGTGATCAATGTTTTCGTCGAGGACGAATGGATGATCTGTGTGTCGTCTCACCGCCAGACATTCTTCATAGGTCAGACATGGCTGTTCGATATAGACGTCGATATCACGAACAGCTCGAACGACTCGGATGGCTTCGTGCTGCGTCCAGCCCGTATTCGCATCGGCGACCAGGCGGTCTGATGGTTGCAACATCGCACGTACCGCACGAATCCGCTCAATATCGGTGTCGGGATCGCCCCCCACCTTCAATTGAAATCGCGTGTAGCCTGCTTCTCGATACCCCGCGACCTTGACCGCCATGGCATCGGGAGATTCCTGTGAAATCGCCCGGTAAAGCCGCACGCTGTCGCCAAAGCGTCCTCCCATCAGCATACAAACCGGGAGTGATGTCGATTTTCCGAGGAGATCCCAGCAGGCGATATCGATGCCGGATTTGACGTAGGGATGCCCCTTGAGTGCCGCGTCCATCCGGTGGTTAATGACAGCGAGTTCCCTCGGGTCCAGTCCGATCAGGTGCGGTGCCAGTTCTTTCAGCCCGGCTCGCACTCCTTCGGCATAAGCGGGAAGATAAAACGGCCCCAGCGGACAGACTTCCCCGTAGCCAATCAGCCCCGTATCCGTTTCGACCCCCACAATCGTACTGTCGAAGACGGATACGGACTTTCCTCCAGACCATTTGTAGGAACCTTCAACGAGGGGAAGTTCGACCCGGTGAGCAAAGATGCGCGAAATTTTCATAGTCACAACGGCTCGCGAAATAAGAGTTCAGTCTGTGGTGAATGTCAGCCACCAGACGCGATCGGAACGAATCGAGCGAACGAATTAAGAATGGATAACCGGAAATCATGGGACGCAATCCTGTGATGGGCAAGCGAAAGGGGCTGCTATGCCCCGGCGAATTTCCGGGTGTGTTGTTTGCGAGACGCAATTCTCGAATTTTCGCGATAGGTTTAGCGGAGTGATTCGTACGTGCTGAATGAGGCAGATATGACAAGCACACCCCCGACACGGCCGACATTGCTTTTTCGGATTCGAAACGCCCGTGACCAGGAGGCGTGGGAGCGGTTCATCGACCTGTATGCACCGCTCGTTTATGGGTTTCTCAGAAAGCGAGGTTTGCAGGATGCGGATGCTGCGGACTTAACTCAGGATGTTTTACGGCAAGTTGCATTGGCCGCGAACTCACTTGAGTACGACCCCAGGAACGGGACCTTCCGCAGCTGGCTGTTCACGATTGTCCAGAACCGCTTGATTGATCACTGGAGAAGAGAAGGAGTGCGTGAGCGTGCCACGGGAGACTCAGTGGCTCAACGGCTTTTGGAAGAACAACCGCAAGCGGGAGTGAACGAATCTGCCGATGGAGATTGGGACACCGATTACAGCCGGCAACTATTCCATTACGCGGCCAAAATTGTGAAGCAGGACTTCACTCCATCGACCTGGCAAGCGTTCTGGCGGACGGCCGTCGATGGGTTGCCCGGGCCAATGGTGGCGGAGCAACTGGGTCTGAGTTTGGCAGCGGTCTATCTGGCCAAAGGTCGAGTCCTGAACCGGTTGAAGGAGCAGGTGAAACAGCTCGTTGGAGAGGAGTAGCCTCGCTGGCATCGGGAAGAATTTTTGCGATCGCGGGCTTCAGCCGTCGACGGCGCAAGCATCGATCGTGAATGGTGCAAGGCCCTGCGATTTTCAGGCCGTGGGCTCATTTTGCTGCAATGGCGGGCGACGGGTGAGGATTGGCAACGAACACGTTCTGTAACTCAGGAAAGTCAAAATCATGACACACTTCACGATCGCGTGTCCCACCCGGGACGACCTGCGGGGCTTGATCGACGGTGCGGTTTCCGGGGAGATGCAGCAGGCGATTCAAACCCATCTCGAGAGCTGCGCCCGATGTCAGCAGGCGCTGGCGTCGCTGGTGGTCGTGAGTGAGTCATGGGACTCAGAACTGGGGAAACTGCGTGAGCAGGAGGGTCTCCCCGTTGAACCGGTTCTGTCCGATGCCATGCAGCAGATGAAGGGGGAGGATTTCGTGGACATCGCGGAGCCTGCTTCCCGGCGGCGTGCGGAGATCGACTTCCTTCAGCCTTCTGACGTGCCGAATTCGATCGGTAGACTCGGACACTACGAAGTCACGGAAGTCGTTGGTCAAGGGGGAATGGGAATCGTGCTGCGGGCATTCGATCCGACGCTGCATCGCGTTGTCGCCGTCAAAGTTCTGGCTCCCTATCTGGCTCACAATCCGCATGCTCGTCGCCGATTTGTCCGGGAGGCTCAAGCCATCGCTGCCGTCAGTCATGACCATGTGATTACGATCCATGCCATCGAAGACGTCGCCGAGCAACCCAGAATCGTGATGCAGTATGTCGCAGGTCGTTCCCTTCAGCAGAAGATTGATGCAGAAGGAGCGCTCGAGCTGAAGGAGATTCTGCGGATCGGAATGCAGACGGCATCCGGCCTCGCTGCGGCTCACGCGCAAGGGTTAGTCCATCGCGACGTTAAGCCATCCAATATCCTGCTGGAAAATGGAATCCAACGAGTCAAATTGACGGACTTTGGGCTGGCTCGTGCCGTCGATGACGCCAGCCTGACGCAAAGCGGAGCCATTGCCGGAACGCCGCAGTATATGGCTCCAGAACAGGCAAATGGAGATGCCGTCGATTACCGGGCCGATCTGTTCAGTCTGGGAAGTGTGATTTACGCGATGTGTGTGGGGCATTCTCCCTTCCGTGCGAGTACTGCCATGGGAGTATTAAAGCGAGTCTGCCATGATCCCCCTCGGCAGATCCAGGAGCTCAACCCCGATATTCCTGATTGGTTGTGCAATATCACAATGAAGCTCTTGGCAAAGAAACCGGACGAGCGGTTTCAATCTGCCAAGGCCGTTGCGGAAGAACTGGAGAACTGGCTGGCCCATGTACAGCAGCCGACCGTAGTAGCCAAACCCAGGGGAGTGTCAGAAGGGGTTTCTGCAGAAGCGGAACCCGCAACGCCGTCAGCGCAGCAAACCGGCTTGCCAGTTTCACAGACCCCAGTGAGTCCCTGGAATAACCCCACCACGACAATCCTCTTTCAGCACATATCCGGGCGGCTCTTGCTGTTCTTATTTCTGACCGGAATGACAGTCTCAATCGCGTTTCACCAATTTAATTCAAAGATCGGTCTTGCCGAAGTGATCTTGGTCGGAGCGATTGCGGGGTTGCTTCTCAGTTTTTGGGGTGTGCTGTTCGTGGCGTTAGTCCGACTGCTTTGGGGCAACGCCCGCGAAGTATTCGTCAGATCTTCCAGTTCGCGATGGTTACCAAAGGTGTCACCTGAAAGACGGCGTGCGTATGGGAGCGCCATTCCTCCCGAGAGCTTAGGAATGCTGTCAGCCATCGTCTTAATGGTCATGGGCGTACATCCGCTGCTTGCCGCCGTTGTTGCTCTAATTGTCTGGATCCTCGTGCTGCGGGTCATTCAGCCACCCGGCTCCGCCTACGGGAAAAGACGTGTCATTCCGGTGGCAGCCCAGGAAAATGGGAATGACCGGAGGACGACCTCTCAATCGGCCGGTTCGGCAGCGGAGATCTGAATCCTGTCGGACACGATGGGGATGTCCCCCGCGGGATCAGGTTGCCAGAGTCGGAATCTCCCAGACCGTGCCGTAGGCATTCTGCTGTTCGAAATACTCCAGCAGTCGTAAGTAGAACTCATGGTTGGCGAGCGTGGCACTGTCCCCAAAAACGATCAGTTTGCGGCGGGCGCGGGTCAACGCCACATTCATCCGGCGGGTATCGTTCAGGAAGCCGATTTCTCCCTTCAAATTCGAGCGGACCAGTGAGATCACGACGGCTTCTTTTTCCCGTCCCTGGAAACCATCGACGGTATCAACTTCGACGGCTTCGCTGCTGAGCAGGTCGCGGATGAGTCGCGCCTGAGCGGCATAGGGCGTGATCACAGCGATATCGTCCGGATTCAGACCCGATGCGATCAGTTCCTGGACTTGACCGATTACGAAATTGGCTTCGCCCTGATTCTGGATGCTGCTGCCTTCCGGATCAGTTTGTTCATCGCAGTCGGATCCTGCGGTGTCATAGAACTGGAGCGAAGATTGTGTCAGGGGAAGTTCGGCGACCTTGGGTAGTTCGCAGAGTCGATGCTCCCGGACTGAGGCGGCGGCGGTCAGTTCCCCATCATAGAACTCGTTCGAAGAGAACTGCATGATTGCCGCGTTCATCCGATATTGAGTTGTCAGTCTGCGCGAGATCGACGTTCCCCAACGTTTCACCAACCGCTCCATCAGGCTGACGCCTAACCCTTTTCGCCTGGCTTCAGGACAGATAATCGTTGGGGGCAACTGGCAGTGATCCCCGGTCAGGACGAGACGCCGGCTGCGGAGAAGTGGGAGCCAGCAGGGGGGCTCGGTTGCCTGAGCCGCTTCGTCGATCACCACCAGATCGAATTGCCGGTCTTCCAGTAAATCCTCGTTAAGCCCGGTGAGGGTACTGCAAACGATCTGCGCTGAATCGAGCAGGTAGGTGACGAGGCGGGACTCGAGTTGTCTGGCATCGTGAAGGAGCCGTTTGGCCTCATCCCGGGCCTCACGGCGCGCCCCGGGCTCGGGGGCCGACCGAGTGAACTTACCTGCCTGACGTCGCAGGATCCACGCTTGCTTTGTCCATTCCCGGGCGAGTCGCAAATCCGGGTGGGATTCAACTAGCAGGTCCAAAGTATGGTCGCGGAGCTGCGGCAAGACCCGTGCCGGGTGTCCGATCCGGATCACTCGTTCTCCTGCTGCAAGCAGTCGCTCAAAGAGATTGTCTACTGCCAGATTACTGGCGGCACAGGCCAGCACCCGTTCACCCCGCCGGACGGACTGCCGGATCAGTTCGACGACTGTGGTGGTCTTACCTGTTCCGGGTGGACCATGGATGATGGCCACATGCTCGGCGGACAGTGCGTGACTAACGGCAGCGTGCTGCGATGCGTCCAAGGGGGACAGGGGGATCCACTCGCGGCCGGGGTTGAACTCCGGTGCGTCTTCGCCCAGCAAGCGGCTTTTGAGCGCCGCCAGGCGACCTCGGTCGATTTCAGCAACTCGCTTAAGAGCGTTTCGTTGACGCTGTCGAGCGATTTCGTCTGACGAAAGATCGATCCGAAACGTCGGACGATCGGCCGTCGTCTCGGGGGAATCGCTGAGCACCACCGTGATCGTTTCGCGGTTGCGATCAGTGACGACTCCTCTCCAGCCCTCCTGTTCACGTCCCTGTTCCTCCGATAGCAGGATCGGTGTTCCCGAGTGAAGTCGAGACCAGGGGAGCTGCTGCCTGCGGTCACGCTTGCCGAGTGTGAGGATGACGCGCCCTCCAAACCCGGCCGTCTCGTCGCGAATGGCGAGATCGACGATTGTCGTACCGGTCCGCTCGGCCTGATCCCCTGATGCCTTGCGTGAAAGCCGCAGCGTCTCGGCCTTCACGGCGTCGGCTTCGAGATCAAGGTTGCGAATCAATTGTTGAAAGAAGTCGGCCGACACAAAGTTCCCTTTTGAAGTTTTTCTCTACGGGAATGCTACATCCGATGCGATGCTCACTTCCAGCGGAGGTCCCTGACGGAGGTCACCTGGACGCTCGTTCGGAGGGTCGACCCGTCCGGGACTCACGTTTCTTCGCAAATTCCTGCGGTGACCCACAACTTCCAGATACCTCCAAATTGACAGCCGAAGGAGCTACGACTTGCGGTGGTAAATGTCGAGAGCATAAAATGATGTTGATTCGTCCACCTTACGAGGATGCCGGTATGCTGCGACTACTCAGTTCCCCTAGACAGCTTTGTAATGGGTTAACCCGGCGGGAACTTCTGGAGGCGGGTGGAACGAGCCTGTTCGGTTTGTCGCTTCCTCACCTGCTGCAAGCCGACGCAGCCCGCGCGGCCGAAGCCACGAGCACCTCTGCGACGAAAATGCCTGATGGGTTCGGACAGGCCAAACGCTGCATCATCCTGTTTCTGTACGGCTCACCCAGCCAGATGGAAACCGTGGACATGAAGCCGGAAGCGCCGGTCGAGATCCGGGGAACGATGAAGCCGATTCCGTCGGTCGTGCCGGGCCTTGATGTCTGTGAGCACATGCCGAACATGGCCCGGATGATGGATCGTGTCGGGGTATTGAGATCGATTCACCATGAATATCCGATTCACGGCGTGGCCCATGCGATGACAGGGACGCCTGTGATCGACGTGAACATGGAACTTAGTCCGAACGATCCGAAACATCATCCCTATTTCGGCAGTGCGGTGGAGTACATCGACCGGCAGCGCCGTGGTGGGATGTCGCCGTTTCCTCAGAATGTGGCCCTGCCGTTCCCGTTCAGTTCGCAGCGGACAGGAGAGGTCCATCGCGCCGGGCCGTATGCCGCGTATCTGGGATCCGCCTACAATCCGGTCTGGACCGAGTTTGAAGGACGGGCAGACCGTTCTGTCTACAAGACCCTGGGTGCCCGGCGGGAAGAAATCTTTGATCCCTACGTTGGTTGTACATCCGATGCTTATTTCCGGATGGCGTCGACTTCACTTCCTGCCGAACTGACACTGGATCGACTCGATCGTCGTCGGTCGCTGCTTCAGCAGATCGACGTGGCCCGCCGAGATCTCGATCAGTCCCTGGGTGGTCGATCGCTGTCAACATTCCAGCAGATGGCGCATTCACTCATTCAGTCCCCCGCAGTTGTGTCGGCACTCGATGTCCGACAGGAATCGCAGGAGACTCGCGAACTCTACGGCATGACGCTCTTCGGACAATCATGCCTTGCCGCTCGCCGGATGCTCGACGCCGGGACCCGGCTGGTCAGTGTGTTCTGGGACGAATACGGTCTGGCCGGGGATGCGTGGGATACGCACTGGAACCACTTCCCCCGCATGGTCGACCAGCTGCTGCCGGGCCTCGACAAGGCATTCTCTGGCCTGGTCCTGGATCTGGACCGACGTGGGCAATTGGACGACACGCTGGTCGTCTGTATCAGCGAGCATGGTCGCACGCCCAAGATTGCGGGGGTCGAAGGAGGCGGGCGTGATCACTGGTCGCAAGCCTACTCTGCACTGTTTGCCGGGGGCGGAATCGCGCGCGGACGCGTCGTGGGGGCCACTGATAAGCACGCAGGCGAAGTTGTTTCAAACCCGGTCGGACCGAAAGACGTGCTGGCGACCATGTATCATCTGCTGGGAATTGAACCGCACATTTTTCTGCCGGACCGGACTGGCCGTCCGATTCCCCTGGTTCCCGAAACCAGTCGAGTCATCACCGAATTGCTGGCCTGATCTGGCACGATCGAATTCGAAACGGGTTGCCTTTGAGACTTCGTTATAGACTTCGGTCCCGCTAACATTGAAGGGTGGTCCCGCCACTCAGCGGAGACTGATTGCGATTTGACCTGCTGACCGCTTCCCTGAATAACTGATCTTTCCGACTGTCCTACCCGCCTGAATTGTCCTCGCCTCAGCTTGCTTGATTACCTGCTTACTTTGACGAGTCAACTTGAGCTGTGATGATCGTCCCCCCATTCAGTAGAAAAGCTCATTATGTCCGCTGACCCCATGCAGACCCATATTGCCAAGACGCTGGCGCACACCAGTCCCCTCATCTCGTGTCGTATCGATCCGACAGGAAGATTTGTCTTTGCGGGAGCCGAAGATTCCAAGGTCGTCCGCTGGGAACTGGCGACAGGAAACAAGGTCGAATTCATCGGGCACGAAAGTTGGGTGCGCAGTTTGGCGTTCTCGGCGAACGGAGAGACCCTGATCACGGGCGGGCACGATGGAAAGCTGATCTGGTGGTCGGCCGCCGCGGACGCTCCTGTTCCACTGAGGACCGTGCAGGGACACGATGGCTGGATTCGTGACTTTGCCGTCAGTCCCGATGGTCAGTTTCTGGCGTCCTGCGGCAACGACCTGAAAGTCAAATTATGGTCACTCGCAGACGGGGGACTGGTACGTGAGTTACTCGGGCATGAACGACACGTCTACGGCGTGGCATTTCATCCGGACGGTAAGCAACTTGTTTCGGGGGATTTAACCGCGAAGTTCGTGCATTGGGAAGTGGAGACGGGAAAACAGGTACGCACTTTCGAAATTGCGAGTCTCTCGAAATACGACCCGGGCTTCATGGCGTATTACGGCGGTCCTTTCTGCCTTGAATTCCATGCAGACGGAAAGCGGCTGTTCGCCGGGGGAATCACCAACGTCTCAAATGCGTTTGCAGGAGTCGGGAATCCCATCATCGTGCAGATTGACTGGGAACAGGGAAAGGATGCAGTAACCCATCTCAGTAAAGGTGGTGTGCAGGGAACGGCATGGGGACTGACCTGTAAGCCGGAAGGGTTCCTGATCGGAGCGACGGGTGGGCAGGGGGGCGGTCACCTGTTCTTCTGGAAATACGACCAGAAGGATGAGTTTCATACGCTCAACCTTGGCAATGTCGCTCGTGACCTCAGCCTGCATCCCGATGGACTTCAGATCGCAACGGCCCACTACGACAAGAATCTTCGCATCAGTCTGATGGCTCCGAAGACCTGATCGGTCGTGGAGGCTTTGGAATTTGAGCGGGCGTCGGTGCGAGAGACTGCAGCCTGTGTCCGTCATGCGCACCCTCAGTTGGAAGCGTTTCGCTGAAGCGCGCTCTTAATAGCTGCCAGCGCCTGGGGGGTGCCGTTGATCGTCCCTTTCAGCGGAAGGAGACTTGTTCTGTAGTCGTCGACTCGACCCAGAAACTCAAGGAAGCGGCGCGCTGTGAACGATTCGACGGTCATCCAGTCTCCTGCCCCCATCTGTCGCAGAAAGTGAGCATTGATCTGCTGCTCGTGATGCATTTCTTCCGGGATCGCAAAGACAGGCTTTCCGTAAAACAGGGCCTCACCCAGCAACTGATTTCCCGCAGCGCTGACGAGCGCCGTGCAGGAAGCAAGATCGGCGACGAAACGATGTTCGTCGATTGCGTGAAAAGTGACTTGCCCCATGGCGGGGCGTTCCCCCAGGCCATAGACGCGTACAGGCCACCCCGATTGGGCCAGAATCTCGATCACGGCTGGGGGAGTATTGGTGCGGAGATAGGACAGCAGGAATCGATTCGTTGTAGGGATCGTTGCCACGACATCCGGCCTTAACATGGGGCCGATTTGCACGACGTGTTCAAAGCCCTTCTTCAAGGGAGGTGTGTAGAACGATGAGGCGACCGGAGTGTAGGGCCCCCAACCGTAGTACCAGCGAACCGCCCAGCTCATCCACCACGCGTAGCGTCGCAGCAGGAGTGGTAAACTGCTGAGATCGTAGGCAAGCAGCACATGCTGGTGATCGATACTCATCCAGGGGAGCCCCGTCAGTCGACTTGCCCGGGGAAGCGCGGGTTCAAAGTCGGAGATGGCCAGGTCTGGCTTTTCGAGTTCGATCTGCTTTCGAAGCGTATCGACAAGTTGCGGCAGGACCCGCCAGCCAAATTTCATCGCTGCCGCAGTGGACTTAAACAGATCCAGTTTGCCACCCGTATAACGAAAGTTCAGGCCTGGGATCTTCTGCAACCGGACATTCTCAGATTGTCGTTCCCCGTACGATTTCGACAGAAATTCATACGCATCCCCCGAAGCGAACAAGACGATTTCATGTTCACTTTTCAGATGCTCCACCAGCGTCATCACCCGCACGGCATGCCCACGCCCTTCGCCGGCCATACTGTAGAAAATTCTGGACATCCGATCTCCGGGACGCAGCGATGAACGAAACCTCAGCGGTCGTCAATGATAGGCTGTTCGCAAGCCAATACACTCTGGCTGGGGTGAAACGTACGGGAGATTGGCTGACTTTGCTATCGACAACGTCACAACAGCTCCGTTCAGACGCGCAGCGCAAACGATAGTGTGACCGTGTCCAACGGGATTCTCTGCAAGTCGGCATTCATCGCGCCTGGATTCACCGGGGCACGTTTTGTTTGAGAGGGTGCTTTTCAAAGAATTCCCAGATCAATTCGTTCGCAGAAATGTTGCGCGCACAGCGGCCCAGGAACGCAATGGGTACCTGACGACCGGGCCAGGTATGCCCACCGCCGTCGATGACAACCAGGACCACGTCCGCTGCTGTCGCCTTCTGCGGGTAAGTACGACGGGTGACCGTTCGCTTGTCTCCTTCTCTGGAAAGCATGTCGACCTGACATTCTTCTTCGCATCCATTGCGTTTAGCCCAATATGCGACCGTGTCTTCAGCACCAAGCAGTTGGAATACAGGTGGCGTTAGATTGATGGGGGAACCATAGGGGACGATCCCGTCACTCGTACCGTGAAAGTGCAGTACAGGGACAGCTCGAGGTGGTTCAGGGAGATCCATCGCCATCGTTCCCGAGACGGCCGCAATGGCGGCGATTCGGTCGGACATTTCTGAAGCCAGCCGATAGGACATCATTCCACCGTTACTCATCCCACAGGCATAGATCCGATTTCGATCGACGTTCGCGATTGATTCGAGTTCGTCCAGCAGATGTCCAATAAACGCGACATCGTCCGTTTTCTTTCCCTTCAGTCGGCTAATCAGGCCGCCAGCGTTCCACGTCCTCAGGGGACCGGGACCCGTACCGCTGGGATAGACGGCGATGAATCCTTTTGCGTCGGCGGTTTTATTCAGATTTGTGAACCAGACCATCATGGAACCATTCATGGCGGCACCATGCAGGGCCAGGACGACCGGCGTTGGTTTTTTAGGGTCATAGCCCGGAGGAACGTGCAGGATGTAGGATCGCTTCTCGGCACCGGAATAGAGATAACGTGAGTGGTCGCCGGGGGTCAGCGGCGTCGCGATGACGCTCTGGACCGTGGAAGCGGTCGGTGCTTCTTCTGTGCGGCCCAGCTCTGAGGTACTTCCCAGCACAACGATGAACAGCAGAAACCTGCAGAGGCGACAGGTGTTTGATTCAAGGATTCCGAATGGACGATGCAATTGAACTTCCTCCACTGACGACCAGTGAAAACGCCTGACGCAGGGCCTGGAGCTAATGTGTGATGCCTCGAACTTCTCGGGATTCAGTAAGCGACCTAATCTAATCACCGACAACCGCGACGCATTCACGGGTTGGAATCCGCAGCGAAACGGCGACGGGTCAGACCCACTTCGTCGTCGACGACCGATGCTCGATACAGGACAATGTCGAGCGTCGGTGGACGAGCTGAAACGATCTACGCCAGCAGTTCCGGAATGATCTTGGCACCCTCGACGCCGGTGAGTCGCTGATCAAGACCCTGGAATTTTACCGAGAAACGTTCGTGGTCGATGCCCAGACAATGCAGCATCGTGGCGTTGAGATCATTAACGTGGACCGGGTTTGAAACGACGTTGTAGCTGAAGTCATCGGTCTCACCGTAGACCTGACCACCCTTGATACCCCCTCCCGCCATCCACATGCAGAAGTTTCGCGGATGATGGTCGCGACCGTAGTCGTCGCTGGTCAGTCGCCCTTGTGAGTAGACGGTTCTCCCGAACTCGCCACCCCAGACCACGAGCGTTTTATCGAGCATTCCGCGCTGCTTCAGGTCTTTCAGCAGTGCTGCAATTGGCTGATCGGTATCCTGGCATTGGGCCCGCAGGTCACGCGGCAGGTTGCCGTGCTGGTCCCATCCCCGGTGCAGGATCTGAACGACTCGCACTCCCCGTTCGATCAGTCGCCTCGAGAGCAGCGCACTGGCTGCGAATGACCCTGGTTTTGTGACTTCGGGGCCATACATGTCCAGCGTGGCCTTGGACTCTTGTGCGAGGTCCGTCAGCTCAGGAACGCTGGTCTGCATCCGAAAGGCCATTTCGTACTGAGCCATTCGCGTCAGCGTTTCGGGGTCGCCCAGTTGCTCGAGTGTTCGTTGATTCAGTTCGCCGAGTGCATCGAGCATGGCTCGCCGGTTCCCGGCACTCACTCCAGCGGGATTCTGGACGTAAAGAACAGGGTCGCCAATGTGACGCAGCGCAACGCCCGTATATTTGCTGGAGAGGAACCCGCTGGACCACATGCGAGTGAACAACGCCTGAGCCGCCGCACTCGAAGACCATGAAGGTGTCAATACGACAAAGCTGGGCAGATCGTTACTTTCGCTTCCCAGTCCGTAAGCGAGCCACGAGCCCAAACTGGGTCTGCCAGGGACTTCGTTACCGGTCATCACGAAGGTACATGCGGGGTCATGGTTAATGGCATTGGTGTGCACTGTCTTCACGACGGCGATGTCATCAACGCATTCGGCAGTATGGGGGAGCAACTCGCTGACCCAGGTCCCGCATTGACCATGCTGGTGAAATTTGAACATGGAGGGAGCGACGGGCAAACGACTTTGTCCGCTCGTCATGGTGGTGATTCGCTGTCCCTTCCGAACGGATTCTGGCAGGTCTTTATCGAAATATTCGGCCAGGTTCGGCTTATAGTCCCACAAATCCATCTGCGCAGGTCCACCGTTCATGTGCAGATAGATGACGTTTTCCGCCCGGGGGGTGAAGTTTGGAAGTCCGGGTAATGCCGGATGCATCCGGGTGGCAGCAACGGAGTCCGCCGCAAGCGCAGAGGAGGCTGCTGACATTCCCAGGGCGATCCCCCCCATGCGAAGTCCAGTCGAACCGAAGAACTGGCGCCGGGTCATGGCCAGCAGTTGATCATGAAGTATGTTCATTTCTCTATTTCCCTCTGCAAGAACTTCGACTGTGGTCGGCGAGCTCGGATTACTCGTGGTTCCATCGCAAGGTGCAAGACAGTTCAAAAAATCGGAACGTCTCTTTTCCTTGTCACGCCGCGGCCCATCTCTGGAAATGCGATCACAATTTCGCCCGCGAACACCGGGAAGCGGGACTCCCACGGGAATTTTCAGTTTCGGTTTAAGGCCTCGTCAGTGTTCAGAACAAGGTTGGCGAGCATTGTCCAGGCTGCTGTTTCAACGTCAGATGCAACTCCTCGTGGCTTCGATTCGCCGACGTGAATTGCCTGATGGGCCGATTCCGGATTACTGGCGAAGAGTTCCGTCTGTCGATTGAGCGAGGCGACAAGGAGCGTCAGCTCTTCTGGTGCTGGCTGGCGCGAAAGGACGGTCTTGTAGAGGTATCTCAGCCGACTTTCAGTCGATTCACCCCCTTCGACGAACACCCGCTCGGCGAGTGCCCGGGCGGCTTCAAAGTGCTGAACGTCGTTCATGAGCTGCAAAGCCTGAAGCGGCGTGTTGCTTCTCTCACGGACCGTGCAGACCTGTTCGCGGTTGGGGGCGTCAAAGTTCGACATGAATGGCGGCGGGGCTGTCCGTTTCAAAAACACGTACAAACTGCGTCGATAGAGCGAAGATCCGTGATCCTGCATGTAGAACCGGGTATTGCTGTCGGAGTATCCGACAGGCTCCCAGATGTTTGCGGGCTGGTATGGTTTCACTCCCCGGCCCCCCATCGTTAGATCAATCAGGCCGCTGGTAAACAAGGCGTTGTCTCGCACCTGTTCTGCGTCCAGGCGAATCCGTGGGCCACGGGCATAGAGGCGGTTTTCGGGATCGGCAACTCGTGCTTCCGGCAGCAGCCGACTGTGTCGCCGGAACGCGTCAGAGGTGAGCAGCAGCTTCATCAACTGTTTCGTATTCCAGCCGGATTCACGGAATTCGGCGGACAGCCAGTCGAGCAGTTCCGGGTGGCTGGGGACTTCTCCCTGCATTCCGAAGTCAAAACTCGTTTTGACAATCCCTGTGCCGAACACTTGTTGCCAGAATCGGTTGACCGTCACTCGTGCTGGCAACGGGTTTTCAGGAGTCACCAACCAGCGAGCCAGATCGAGTCGATTCAGTCGTGTTTCCGGGCTGCTTTTCTTAATTGCTGGAAGCACCGCAGGAACAGCAGGCTCAACCGGGTCTCCCTTCGTGTCGTATTGTCCGCGCAACATGACAAACGACTCCCGAGGAGCGGGCGTGTCCCGGAAGATGAACGTCCCCGGGGGGGAATCGTCTGCGACGGTCCGTGCGATACGCGCCGTTAACCAGGTCGTTCGCGCGGCAGCCACTTCTTCGTTCACCGGTCGAGCCACGACTGCCAGGTAGAATCGGCGCAGCTTTGAGGCTTCGTCCTCTGTCAGCACTTTGTCAGGTCCTGCCTGGATCAGTGCATGTAGTTCGCCAGGCAATTCTGGAGGAACCGTTGTGCCGATGGCTTTTCGCCATGCTGTCATCGATTCCAGTGGATCTGTCGCAGGATCAGCTTGACCTTTCAGGAGAACTGCGTCCCAGTAGGCAATTCCACCGGTTTGCGACAGCTTGAGTCCATGGATCCGCTGTCCGGGGTTGAGGCCCAATTCTGCGGCGTTGATCGTCAGGCGATTCCACTGACCGGGACGGATCTCGGATTCCGTCGCCCCGTCGCGAACCAGCCCCCCGTCTGTTTTCTTCCAGTTAAGGGTCTTCGCGCCAGCGATGCCGAAACCGATCGACGCGGGAAGATCGACTTCGTCGACATAGACGGAAACCTCAAACTGCCCCTCCTGGGGGACAGCGAATGGATGCAGCTTGTATTCAAAGTCATCCGTGTATGTTGAAGCGAAGGCTTGTCGGATGATACGGCGACCCAGTGGGGCCGTGATTTCGGGGTCGGTCATCCAGTCGATCGGATTGCGAGACGAACTGCGCGAGTAGGCCCCGAAAGGAGTGACATCGTCGAGCAGGACATCACGCACGGTTTTTCGGGCGATTTCCGTTTTGGCGTCCGCGGGATCAACGTAGTTCGTATGGGACAGAACAATATCGATCCACGCCCGGGCTTCTTCCTGAACCTTCGCTGCTGCTGCGGCGGTCGCTAGTTCTTTTTCACGTGGCAGTTTCATGAAGGGCGCGGTCACATTGGTGTTACCATCCATTGCAGGATCGGCCGCGCTGTTGAAGAACGCGTAGAGAGAATAGAACTCTTTGGCGGTCAGTGGATCGTACTTGTGATCGTGACAGACTGCACAACCCGCCGTCAGCCCCAGCCAGGCTTGTGAAACGGCTGTCGTTCGTTCGACCGCGTACCGGTAAAGAAACTCTTCCGGGATCGCGCCCCCTTCACTTGTCGTCACATTGCAGCGGTTGAATCCGGTTGCGATCAGCTGGTCACGCGAGGGATTGGGCAGCAGGTCTCCCGCCACTTGCCAGATGGTGAACTGATCATAGGGAAGGTTCTCATTGAATGCGCGCACGACCCAGTCTCGGTAGGCCCACATCTGCCGTTCATTGTCCAGATGCAGCCCATGGGTATCGGCGTAGCGCGCGACGTCGAGCCAGTGCTTGGCCATCTCTTCGCCGTAGCGGCTTGATGCCAGATACCGATCCACCATTTTTTCATAGGCGTCTGTGGAAGTATCGGCGAGATACTCATCGACTTCCTGAAGTGTTGGAGGGAGGCCAGTGAGTGTGATGGCGACGCGTCGAATCAGGGTTTCGCGATCCGCTTGCGGCTGAGCGGTCAGACCTGCTTTCTGCAGTCGTTTATCCAGGAATCGATCAACGGGATGTGGCGACTGGATCGCGGGAGGAAGTTCAGGCCGCTGAATCGCTTCGAAGGCCCAATGCTGCTGATATTTGGCACCTTGCTCGACCCAGCGTCGCAGAATTTCTTTCTGTGCATCGCTGAGTGTCTTGGTCGATTCCGGCGGTGGCATCATCTCGGACTCATCCTTCGACAGGATTCGTTGGACGAGAGAACTTTCATCAACTTTTCCGGGGACGACCACGGGGGATTTTCCGTGGAACATGCCGTCGGCTGTATCGAGTCTCAGATCGGCTTTCCGTGTCGAGCCATCCGGGCCGTGACAATGAAAACATTTGTCGGCCAGAATCGGTCGAACGTCGCGGTTGTACGAGACTTCGGGTTCGGCTGCGAAAAGAGGTGCGACAGGACGCACACTGACTGCCAGGCCCGTGACGAAATAACACGCCCCAAGGAGGGCGATTGGCTTTGGCCGAGTGAATTGTTGCCGAGCGTATGAGAACAACTGCGTACCTCGCATTTCACATCGTCAATTGGACGTAGATAAACAATCTCAAGAGCAGGATCGCGGGAGTGGCGACCTTGTTGTCCCATTTTACGTTCCCGTCCCCCCCATTGTCGAACTCGACACTCGCTGTCTCCCCGTGCCGTGCGGTCCCAAAGCAGCCTAAATGACATTGTCGCGACCTTTTGCGGGTTTCTGGAAGATTCAGGAGTTCTGGTGAACTCCTGACCTGGAAGACGCGATTCGTTCAGGGATTTACTCGAAAGGCGGGTTGCGAACACAATCAGGGGGTGAAATGACGGAGCATGCCTCGTACGTGGGATGCCGGTTGCCAGAACTGGAACGCGTTCGGGTTACTACTTGAGGAGAGATCATGACAGGTCCGATGCCATCACCGGCTTTGTTTTTTGAGACCATTAACGCATTTCAGAAAACAGAGGCCCTTCGATCGGCGATTGAACTCGATTTATTCACGCTCTGCGCGGCAGGAGACCAGACAGCGGAGAGCCTCGCTGCAGCGACAAAGACCTCGCCACGAGGTGTTCGTATTCTGGCCGATGCGCTCTCGATTTACGGATTCCTGACGAAGCGAGGGAATGTTTATGAATTAACGCCGGATTCCCAGGTCTTCCTTGTTCGCTCGTCTCCCGCCTATCTGGGGGGAGTTATCGAGTTTCTGCTGACCCCACAAATTCGTGAAAGTTATCACTACCTGACGGCGGCAGTGCGTCGCGGGGGAACGGCTGTCTCGGAAGAGGGGACGGTTTCTTATGACAATCCCGTGTGGGTCGCATTTGCCCGGGCGATGGGGCCGATGATGCATTTGCCCGCTCAGTTGCTCACGGGTCTGATTGGCGGAGAGACGCAGCAGCCACTGAGAATTCTGGATGTGGCGGCCGGTCACGGACTGTTTGGGATCGCGTTCGCCCAAAAGTATCCGCAGTCCCAGGTAACGGCACTTGACTGGGCCAATGTTCTCAGCGTGGCGACTGAGAATGCCGAGCGTGCGGGAGTCGCGGACCGGCATAAGCTGTTGCCGGGCAGCGCGTTCGAGGTCCCCTGGGGCGGCCCGTACGATCTGGTGCTGTTAACAAACTTCCTGCATCACTTTGACCTGCCGACCTGTCAGCAGATCGCAGAAAAGGCTTATGCGAGCCTCGCGCCCGGGGGACGTTGCGTAACGTTGGAGTTTATTCCTGATGCGGACCGCATCAATCCCCCAGCGACCGCCTCGTTTGCTCTGACAATGCTCGCCACAACGGCCCACGGTGATGCCTACACGTACGCAGAACTGGAACAGGTGTTCCAGAAAGCCGGTTTTCAGAAGAACGAGTTCCGTCCCTTGCCGCCGACGATGCAGCAGGCGGTGATTTCCTATAAAGACTGAGTCTCTGTCCCGGGCTCGCTGTACCACTGACGTCAGATGATTCAGCAAGCTCCGAGCCCTCCCCGTTGGATTTACCGGGGAGGGCTCTGTGAGGATGCGAGATCAACCCGATGGTCGCTTCATTCCCGGTACAGATCAGGGCTTCTTCCCTTCCTCGCCGAAAGTCGATTTCTTGCGAAGCAGGTGATGATATTGCTGAGCGAACCGGTGCGATTCGTCGCGAACGTACTGGAGCAGTCGCAAGGCAAACGAATGTTTGCTGAGAACACGGGGGTCGGACTGGCCTGGCAGGAAGATTTCTTCTTCGCGTTTCGCCAGCGAGCAGACGAAGGGGGGCGTGACGCCGATACTCTCAAGTGCTGCCATGGCAGCGCCAAGCTGCCCCTTTCCGCCGTCGATCAGCAGCAGATCGGGGAATGGTTCCCCTTCCTGCTGGAGGCGTCGGAAATGGCGGCTCACCACTTCGCGCATTGAGGCAAAATCGTCGACTCCATCGACCGTGCGAATTTTGAACCGCTTGTATCCCTGCTTAAACGGAAGTCCGTCGATGAACTGAACGCAACTGGCAACGGTTTCTCCTCCCTGAAGATGGGCGATATCCATCCCTTCGATGCGGCGGGGAAGGGAGGGGAGATCAAAGACTTTCTTGAGCCCCAGAAGTCCTCGTTTGGGATCGACCTGAAAGACTTCGGGCTGGGCATGTTCGCGCAAGTCGCCTCGAAGGTTCAAATTTTCCAGAGATGTAATTTGATCCCGCAGCCGCGCAGCTTTCTCGAATTTGAGTTCCTTCGCCGCCAGTTGCATTTCCTGTCGGAGTTCTATGAACAGCGTTTCTTTCTTGCCATCCAGAAACATGCGCAGCCGGCGGATGTCGCGGCGATAATCTTCGCGCGAGATGCGCTGGTTGCAGGGGGCCGTACATTGCCGGATGCTGGCCAGCAGACAGGGACGGAACCACCGCCAGCGGTCGTCGGCTTCCTTAATGTCCAGGGTGCAGGTCCGAAACTGAAAGATCTGCTGTAGAACGGCGATGGCTCCCCGCAGGCGTTTGGCGTTTGTGAACGGCCCGTAGAGCTTTGTTCCGCGTGGTCGCGGCTTGCGGGTAAATTCGACCCGGGGAAACTCTTCGCGGATGAAGATTTCCAGATACGGGAAGGTCTTGTCGTCTTTCAGTTCCTGATTGAACCGGGGCTGGACATCTTTCACCAACCGGGCTTCGAGCAGCAGGGCATCGACTTCGCTATCGGTCACGATATAGTCGAGATCTTTGATCTCGGGGACGAGATTCGCCGTGCGCAGGTCTTCTGCAGCCTGTTTGGTGAAGTAACTTCCCGCCCGGTTCCGTAAATTGACGGCCTTACCAATGTAAATCACCCGGCCGCGCCCATCCTTCATCAGATAGACCCCGGACGTTGTCGGGAAGGTTTTCACCTTTTCTCGCGGATCACACGGTGGCTCGGGGGGAAGTGTGTTGTCACTCATGCAGAAAGGTTCTCGGCGGTCTCTTTGCTTGTCAACTTGTCGGCGAATGAAGTAAGTACGACAATGGATTGAAATTGCTCTGGCAAAATGTCCACCCCCCGTGGGGCGGCAATCGAATAATCAGTTCAGGCAGATGACTGGATCATCGGTCTGGCTTTGGGCTTTGTGCGTAAAGTCATTCTAACGAAAGTTAACGTGTCCATGATCGATTCGATCGAAATAGATGGGGTTCGTCTCTATCTCAGCCAGCCGGATTCGTCAGAAGGCGAGTGGATCGGTCAGCGGGAGATTCTTCAACAGTTACTGGCCTGCTGGCTGGTGGTTGACCAGAAGGATCTGCCACTTTCTCCTCGATTGGTGGGTTCACCGGGAATCGGGAAGACCACACTGGCAATCTCTGCAGGACGCGCCCGGCAGCAACATCTGCACATCTATCAGTGCACGGCAGATACTCGACCTGAGGACTTGCTCGTGACCCCCGTTCTCGCCGAGAACGGCAAGATCAAGTACCACGCGTCGCCGTTGGTGACGGCGATGGTGCGCGGCGGCATCTGTATTCTCGACGAAGGGAACCGGATGAACGAGAAGTCGTGGGCCAGTCTGGCACCGCTGCTCGACCATCGCCGCTATGTCGAATCGATCGTGGCGGGGGTTACGATTCACGCGCATCCTGATTTTCGCTGTGCCGTGACGATGAATGATGACGAATCGACGTTTGAGATTCCCGATTACATTCTCAGCCGTCTGCAGCCGACCCTGACCCTGGGGCACCCGAACCGCGAAGATGAAATGTCCATTTTGAGGTTCCATCTCCCCTTTGCAGAGACGGAGATGCTGAACCTGACGGTCAACTTCCTGCAGCAGTCGCACGAACTGAATCTCGATTTCTCCACCCGGGACGGCATCAACGTGCTGCGGTATGCGATGAAGCGGATGGCTCAGGATAAAGATCATCCTGTCAGCAAAGATGCGCTGTGGAAAGAAGCTCTGATGAACTGCCTCGGCGAAGGGGCCGAAGACCTGGAGTCGCTGGCACGGCGGCGTCAGCAGTCGCTAGGCGGGAATGCCATGCCGATGGGGTTGGGGGACTTTTTCTTCGACCCGGGGGATCCGATGCATCCAGACTACGATCTCGATGACGAGGACGACGAGGATGTAGAGGACCGTTGATTTCTGGATGTCGTGACGGCCTTTTGGAGCCTATGACCACGCTCTCCATTCTATACCGAAAGGCCGAATTTGAAGGGGGTTTCAGGTTTCCTGTCATTTTGGCTGCAGGGTGTCAGACTGCGTTTTGAGGCCCAAACGAATTTCTGCCAAGTTGGCATTGTGGAGAGTTGCCTCGCCGTCGGATTCAAGATTTTTGTTTCGGCGTTTCGTGTTGCCTGTTGATGTAATGCTTTTTAAGAAAATAGGTTGCATTTTGGGGAATGTCTCTGTCAAGCCTGTGTTGACCCGAATGGTACATGACTTGCTTTTTGAGAGGGGCAGACCGGGCCCGGTCGATTCTCAAATCAATCGTGTCACAATCTCTCAGGGAGAGGTCCTCCCTGACGGAATGGAGGTCTCACTATGCTTGTAAGAACTCGACGAATCGGTTTGCCCTCTGTTGACAGTCTGTCCACCGTTCATCGCGATATGGAAGAGTTGTTTGGGCGTCTGGTGAACGGCGCCGCCAACGGTGCCTCCGCTCATGGATGGCACGCTCCCGTCACCTTGTGGAACGATGCTGACAAAGTCTACGTCGAAATCGAAGTTCCCGGGGTCAAGAAAGAAGACCTGGAAGTGACCGTCCATAATGGACTTCTCCGGATTGCAGGCCAGCGCAAGGCTGCGGAAGGGGAACGTCAGTACTGGACGAATGAACGACGCTTCGGGGCCTTCGAGCGGACCATGACGATCCCTGACGAAATCGACGCAGACAGCATCGATGCCGAACTGGTGGACGGCGTGCTGCATCTGACGCTGACCAAGAAACCGGAAGCTCAGCCGAAGCGAATAGCCGTCAAGTAACCTGCGTCGCATGACAAAGCCAGTCATCTTCGATCGTTGAGTGGTTTCACTATGCGACCGAAGGTGACTCAGGTTTGAGTCTTACTCGATAGAGCAAACGATTGAATGAGGGGTTCATCATGCCAGCATGGTGGACTCCTTGTATTTTCGGAATGGGCGAACAAAGCGTGTCGTCACATGATATGAACCGACGAGGATTGTCGCTTCTCTTCGTACCGGCACCTGAAGCACTATTCACATTTGGGCCGACGGTTGTGGCCGATGGGACTGAATAAACAGGCGGCTCATAACTTCCATGGCAGGTTGGCGTCGTCATCGGCGTCAGGGCTTACCCACCTCTGGGGGTGATGAGCCGCCATTCGGATAGGACGAGGGGGCCTGCCCTGCAGGGGACTCGGCTTCCGCTGGGCGAGGGTGACTTCGTTTCACCAGCGTGATCGAGTTGCCAGTGGTGTTGTGGTAGGCCTCATCCATAAACGAGCGAATCAGCAGCAGTCCCCGTCCACTGGGTTTGAGAAAGTTTTGCGGGTCCCGCGGGTCGGGAACTGCTGCCAGATCAAAGCCCGGACCTTCGTCCGTGATCACGAACCTGACCTCGCCGGGCGTAAAACGTGCTTTGAGGTGAATTCGGCGATTGCAGTAGGGAAGTGTCTCCTGACGCGCCAGTATCAACTGTTCATAGGCGTCGTCTTCGCGGTCCCGCAGCTCCGAGCTGATTTCCAGATTGCCGTGGATCATGGCATTCAGCAGCGATTCTTCCAGTGACACGCCAATGCGTGTCAGTTGGTGCTCCTCGAACGTGCCACTCGATTGTCCGATTTCCTGCAGTTCTGCCACCGCGGCAGACAGCAATCTCCGGTCATTGATGAGCGAGAATTCGAGTTCATGCGCGACGATGTGCCGGGTGAGTCGTTTCCGGATCTGACGTCGCGTCGCGGCGGTGAGCACAGTCTTCACGACATCGGATAGACGGCCCCGAATCGACTGCTTAGGGACGTAGCTGGCTGCTCCCTCCTGGATGGCCTGGACGGCAATATCTTCGTTCCCAAATGCGGTCAGGATGACAAACGGCGTGCAGCGAAATCGGTCCCGGACGACCGCGAGTAACCCCAGCCCATCCAGTCGCGGCATTTGCAGGTCACTGAGAATCAGGTCGAAGGGGCCCTGTTCCTCAAGACTCTGCACCGCATCTAATCCGTCTGTGGCCTCGACCACTTCGCATTCGAATGATTTCTTCAATATATCTCTGATGATTTGCCGCGCCAGCAGCGAATCGTCAACGATTAAGAAGCGAGTCATACCGTCTCCTCCGAATCGGGTCGACTTGCGGGCCCGCGTCTGAAATGTCACGGTCCTTCCGGTAACGGAGGAACCGCAGAGTTGTCTAATCGGCCGCTTCATTTGGGGCAGATGGACTCCAGTCCTCTGGAGATTTCCCAGTGCCCCACTCTGAGGATTTTCGCGAGTTTGCTCGGTTGCTTCAATCTTGTGATGACGCAGCACGGAAAATGTGCATAGAAACGTCCTCATCCCGTAGAATGTCTTCGCCTTCAGGACAATGACAGGGCTTCAGGGACTGCCGCAATTCTGCTCTGACTGGATGATCTGAAGATCGCCTGATTCAGATTATCCCCTCGGAGCGGTGACAGAACGAACTGTTTTCAGAACTAATTGACCCTTCACGGAGAGGTGTTCAGAACGACCATGGCTGCCACCAGTGTCCAATTTTCCGTTGCGATCCACATGATGGCTGCCTTGGCCGAGCACTATGGGGAAGCAGTCCGTTCTGATCAGCTGGCAGCAAGTGTCAAAGCGGATTCCAGTTTTATTCGGCGGTCGCTCTCGAAACTCGCAAAAGCAGGCCTGGTGGAGACGACGCGAGGCCGAAATGGCGCCTGTTCTCTCGCTCGCCCTCCCGAAGAAATCACACTTCTGGATATCTACCGAGCCAGTGGCGCGCCACCGCCGTTCTCGATTCATCATTATGATGTCCAGGAAAAGTGCTCCGTCAGCGTTCACATTAAGTTCTGTCTGGGTGACGTCCTCGACAAGGTCCGGTTGAGTTTCGAAGAGACACTCTCGAAGACCACGCTCGCCGACATTATTTCAGATCTTCGAAAAAGATCGTGTAAGGATCGCTCGGGCCCCCTGTAATCCCCTTCAGATGAGTTTGTTACTTTTAATAGCACAAAATCGCAGGGAAAGAAAAATGAGCAAGCTGACAGGTAAAGTCGCGGTCGTGACAGGGGCTTCCAAGGGGATTGGTGCTGGCATCGCCAAGGCTCTCGCGGCTGCAGGCGCTTCTGTGGTTGTCAATTACGCGAAAAGCAAGAGCGGTGCAGATGAAGTCGTCAAATCGATCGAAGCTGCCGGGGGAAAAGCAGTGGCGGTCGGCGCCGATGTTTCGAAGAAAAGTGATGCTGAGTCGCTGATCGACGCAGCCATCCGGAACTACGGTCGGCTGGATATCCTTGTAAACAATTCGGGCGTGTATGAGTTTGGAGCGATCGAAGAGATCACCGAAGAGCATTTTCACAAGCAGTTTAACGTGAATGTGCTGGGCCTTTTGCTGACGACACAGGCTGCCGTTAAGCACTTGGGGGCGGGTGGTCGCATTATCAATATCGGCTCGGTGGTTTCGCGCCTGCGTCCCGCCAACACGGTCGTCTACACGGCGACCAAAGGGGCTGTCGACATGGTGACGTCAGTTCTGGCGAAAGAGCTCGGGCCGCGCCAGATCCGCGTTAACTCGATTAATCCCGGCCTGGTCGAGACAGAAGGAACGCACGCCGCCGGCATTGTCGGGTCTGACATGGAACGTCAGAACGTGGCGATGACTCCGTTGGGCCGCGCCGGTCAGCCAAAGGATATTGCGTCGGTTGCCGTGTTTCTCGCATCGGATGAGTCGGACTGGATGACAGGGGAACTGCTGGTCGCGAGCGGTGGACTTTAATCCCATTCGGTGGACGCAGCGAACTGACGCTTTCTCTTTAAGGTGAGAGTTACATCCAGGTTGATTGGCCCGGGTCGCTGCGCGCACGGTTCAGGTTGTGGCAGCCTGTCCTCTGCCGATGCCGATTCAAACTTTTCCTGACGCCAGTGTTCTTCATCAGGCTCATGAATGTCGGAGACTGACTCTGGGGACGAACCTGGGGTCGCTCTGCGCGACCTGCCGTTCGGTCGGCAGCTCATCCAGAAACTATCAACCAGCCCGATCCCATTTCCTCGGTTCCCCCGGCGGGATGCCGTTCGCCCAGGGCCTTCGGTCAGAAGGGGGCATTCCGCCATGCGTTGGTGACTCGGGTTTCGGAAATCGAAGTCTGTGGAATGGCACCCACGTTCGATGACTGCAGGAAACAGGCAGATCAGGTGTGAAGAAGGACCCTTTTTCGTGTTCCGTTCGCAATTCCACAGGGACAAATATAGTGTATTCCCCGGTGACGGTTCGGAAGCGCTGGTGGCAATTTCCTGCGGGAAGTGATGCCCATTTTCCCTGACCGTCTCAACACGGCCATTTTGATTTCCCACCTGCATGGTTCTCTTCATGAAACAGTCTGACACGACCCGCCGAAACTTTCTTAAAACGTCAATTGCGCTCGCGGGAGCGGTTCCATTGATGTCCCGTCTCGCCTCCGCTCAGACCGGAGATTCGGACCGCCCACTGTTTGCTTACGTGGGAACGTTCAGTTCACCTTTGACGGATGTGCTGCCCACTCAGGTGGACCTTCCCCCCGGGAATGGTCGCGGGATTCATATTTTCAAAGTGAATCGATCCACGGGGGTGCTCGATCCTGCGGGCGAATTTCCGATGGGGACCAGTCCCAGTTGTCTCGCGCTGAACGCTACCGGGACCCGAATGTATTCCGCGAACGAGACGGACCGGGTTGGGACAACGAAAGAGGGGACCGTAAGTGCCTTTGCGGTCAACCAGCAGACAGGACAACTCGAGCTACTCAACACGATTCGTTCCGGTGGTGCCGGTCCGACTTACGTGAGCGTCCATCCGAAGGGCAAATTCCTGCTCGTCGCCAACTACTTCGGTGGTTCTGTCGCCGTTCTGCCGATCCTGGCCGATGGCAAGTTGGGTGAGCCGACCGACGTCAAGAATGATGCGGGCAAGATCGGTCCGACGAAGGCCGTCAATGCTCCCCCGGGCAGCTTCGCCATCAGCGGGCATGACCGAACGCATGCGCACATGATTCAGGCAGATCCTTCCGGTCGATTTGTGCTGCATATCGATCTTGGTCTTGATCAGATCCTCGTCTCGAAATTCGACGAAAAGAAAGGGACTCTGACCCCCGCTGCAACACCCTACGTGTCACTGCCCCCCGGTGATGGGCCTCGACACTTCAACTTCCATCCGAATGGCAAATGGTTCTATTCCATTCAGGAGGAAGGGTCGACGGTTGTGCTGTTTGACTATGACGGTGAAACAGGTCGCCTGACCGAACGCCAGACCATTTCAACACTTCCCAAAGGCTTCGCGGGCAGCAATTTCTGCTCAGAGATTCTCGTGAGTGCGGATGGCAAATTCCTCTACGCGGGGAACCGACTGCACGACAGCATCGGGATCTTCTCTATTGGTGCTCAGGGTGAGCTGACGTATCTCGGTGAAGAATGGACGCGGGGTGATTACCCGCGGAGTTTCAACGTCGATCCGTCGGGAAAATTCCTGTATAGCTGCAACCAGCGTGGCGACAACGTCGCACTTTTTGAAGTCAATCAGCAGACCGGCGGATTGCAGTTCACGGGTCACTACACGGCCGTCGGAAATCCCTCGATCATTATCTTCCTCGAACCGAATCAAAAGTGATCGATGAGGAATTGAAGATTTCCCCACCTCTCATTCGTCAGAGGTGGGGAGGGAATGGATCAGATGCGGTCTCTCGAATCGTCGCCCGGGACGAGTATCGAGAGACCGCTTTTTTGCGTCGCAGGAATCGGAAACTCACTCGGCCACAGACTGCATCTCCCATGTGTGCAGTTGCCGAATCAGACTTGGGATGGCTTCGAGCTCTGATCTTTAGAGACGGCGCGGATCAAGGCATCGATTCGGACCGGTTTTGAAATCCAGCCGTCGAGTTGCAGCGGCTCTGAATCAAACTCGTTGCGCGATGAACCACTGACAGCGAATACCCGCAAGTCGTGCAGTCTCAGATCACTTCGGACCGACTTAAGAAAAGTCGGGCCGTCGACATCGGGCATTCGCATATCGAGTAGAACAATATCCGGCAGTTCATGTTCGTGAAGGTAATCGAAGGCTTCGCGTCCGTTGCCCGCGGTGGCGACTTCGAACCCGCCGAGTCGAAGGCACGTTGCGAGTAGTTCACGTTCGTTTGCCTGATCTTCGACGATGAGAACCTTGGGTGTTGTCGACCTGGCCTCGACAACGGCGTCGTGAGTGGCTCGCTCCAAATCAGAAAATTCGCGTAAAACTTCGCTGAGGTTGGCTTCGAGATCGACCGTTTCACCGATTTCGATTTTCCGTTGAAGCAACTGAAGCTTCAGCATTCCCAGGTTAAGTTTATTTCTCCAGGCGTGGCTCAGTTCTCGCACTTCCTTCGTCATTTTCGAAGTGGAAGCAGGGGAACGAGAAGCAGAGTCGGGGCTGTTATCCAGCACTTCTTCCCGGAGCACTTTGACGTCGTTGGGGGCCTCGATTCCCAGTCGAACGACAGAACCGGCGGAACGAAGGACATCGATCGTGATGCCCAGTCCGGGAAAGACCACTCTCTGTCCCGGGCGTCGAGATAGTACGAGCATTAGATAACCCTTCCTTGGCGAGAAACCAGGCGCATGACCAATGGTAATGTGGCAGGTCGCTGCGATTATCAGGGTAAGAGCCTCTTGCCCACGTCTACACATCCGTGCGGACCCCGACAATCCTTCTTGCTGCAGATTCTATACGACGCGGTACGAAGTTCAATAGCGATCCCGATTTAGGGAGAACCGACTACCAAAGCTTCGCTCTATGGGGGCAAGTGTCGCCTGCAAACATTCTCCAGCGACTCGCCCGCAGTTCATCGAGTAACACGCTGCGAACGACGTTCCCGGATAGTGCCATTGAAAACTAACGAACACTCCATTTCGATTGTTGAGTCCACATCGTTTTACATGGGATAGAGCCGGGTTACGTTGAGAGGTGTGCTATGCAAAGACGGCATTTGCGTTCTTGTGCAGTCGTAGGAGAAGGAATGTTGATGTCAGAGTGAATCGCCCAATCAGCCGCTTTTGAGGTTTGATTACGGCCCTCACGTGTCGCCGTCCACCATCGCCAATTCGGTCTCTGAACGAAGTCGAATTCGCGTTGAACCGCTGAGGGGGCCGAAGGCGTTCGTCGATGAATCGCCAACTCGGATCTGTGGCATCCGACCCGATC
>NZ_DASWWZ010000094.1:0-8444 GCF_036405755.1 Schlesneria sp. | reverse complement strand
CATATCCGTCCAGAGAAAAGTCCCGCCATTCCAACTGACGACGTTCAGGAGAATTCACACGGACATCAGGCTTCTTGGGTGGGGGGGGGGGCTCATGGCCGAGTTTTAGCGCATCCCGGAAGGATTGCTACCCTGAACTTCCAAAAAAATCACAACCTCACAGCGACAGGATTACTGACGACAACGGGCGAAGCGCAGGTGGGTGGCTACCCTGCGTGGTCAGGGACGCTTAAGATTGATGGAACGCTGGTGTTTCGTCGTGAGACGGACGAAGCGTGACGCTCTTGCGCGGGGGCTGATCGGGGATGGTGTGGGATCTTCTGCGAGGGACGTCGTCATGTTTTCACGCTGCGTTGCTGTTGCGCAAACGACTCCTGTAAAGGGGGATGTGGCTGCGAATGTCGAGGAACATCTGTCACTGGCAAAATTGGCCGTCGATGAAGGGGCGGATATTGTCCTGTTCCCGGAATTGTCGCTGACCGGATACGAGCTCGCTCTGGGAGAGTCACTGGCGTTCGAAGAGAACGATGTGCGGTTGGCAGCATTGGTGGATCTGGCAGAGCGATCGGGAACGCGGCTGGTGGTGGGGGCTCCGATCAGACTTGAACAGAAGCTTTACGTGGGAGCTTTCATCATACTCCCTGATCGCTCCATCGAGATTTACACGAAGCATCGGCTGGGGACGTTTCCCTCCAGTTCCGTGTGCGACAGTCTGACGGGTGAAATTCCACCTCCCGAGCCGAATCACTTTCAACCGGGCGACCGGAATCCCTTGATTCCCTTCAACGAGACCGTCGCAGCAGTCGCGATCTGCGCTGACATTGGGCGTCCTGAACATCCTCAGCGGGCGGCAGAGCGGCAGGCCAATCTGTATCTGGCGAGCATGTTTGTCATTCCTTCCGACTTCGCGGGGGATATCGCAAAGCTGGCTCGGTATGCGAAGCAGTATCGAATGATGGTTGCACTGGCAAACTATGGTGGACCATCGGGTGGTTTGAAATCGGCGGGTCGCAGTGGCATCTGGTCTTCCACGGGAGAATTGCTGGTCCAGTTGGAGGAAGCTGGCTCTGGGGTTGCCGTTGTCCGTGAATCCCCCGACAAGCTGCATGTCCGGGCGATCATGCGGAAGTAAGACGCGGCAAGTCAGTCTGTCGGCTTCCAGTCCATTCCGCAGCGATGCCTCGCGTGTGAAATTCCTGCCAGGTTATGGACAAACTTTGATGAAGGCTCGCACTGGCTTCCAGAAGCGTTGTCCTGTGAAGCAGCGGGACTTATGCTAGGGGTCTCTTACGAAAAATTCTTCCTGAGATGCTCTGTTCAGAAAGCAATGAGGTGCCGCGTTGAAGCCGTTCGCCGTGTTGGCTGCATCCGCGGCCCTGCTGGGATTGCTCGTCTTGAGTCTGCTGGAACGGCCACAGCAAACTCGGGAGAGTGATGGATCGGCTGCAGGCAAACAACCTCTGATGGTGTACTGCGCGGCCAGCAACAAAAGCGTGATGGAGGCCATTCGCAAGGACTACGAAAGTGAGTTTGGCAGGGCGGTCGAAGTTCAATACGGCCCCTCTCAAACGCTGCTCGCTTCGCTCAGTGTCTCGAAGACCGGCGACCTTTTTCTGCCGGCTGATGTGAGCTTTCTTGAACTGGCGAAAGAACAGCAGCTCATCTCCAGCGAGTCCCCGCTGGCAGAGATGCAAGCCGTGGCCGCGGTCTCCAAGGGAAATCCCAAAGGGATCCAGTGCCTCGACGATCTGTTACGCGACGAAGTTCGAATCGCTCAAGGTAACCCCGAAGGGACTGCGATTGGCAAGTTGACCAGAGAGATTCTTACCGAATCCAACCGCTGGGACGAACTCAACAAGCAAACAACCGTTTTCAAAACGACCATTCATGAAGTGGCCAGCGACGTGAAGATCGGCGCTGTTGATGCGGGAATCGTTTTCGACGCTGTTCTGCATGACTATGACACGCTGGAAGCGGTCACGATTCCGGAACTGACGTCCGTTCGATCGCGGATTGGAATTGCCGTTTTGAGTTCCAGTTCCCAGCCTCAGCAGGCGGCTCATTTCGTTCGTTACATGAGTGCACGGGACAAGGGGCAGCTTCGTTATCGTGAGTTCGGGTTTCAGGTGGCCGATGGCGATTTGTGGAATGAGCAGCCTGAACTGACACTCTATGCGGGGTCCATGCTGCGACCTGCGATTGAGGAAACAATCACGGCATTTGAGAAGCACGAAGGGGTCCGTGTGACCCGAGTCTACAACGGTTGCGGAATCCTCGTGGCACAGATGAAAGCCGGGCAGGTTCCCGACGCCTATTTTGCCTGTGACGTGGAGTTCATGAATCAGGTGAAGGAGCTTTTTCCCACTTCAGAAGCGGTCTCACAAAACGAACTGGTGATTCTCGTGCAGAAAGGGAATCCCCACGGGATCAAGTCGCTGAAAGACCTGGCCAAGTCCAGATTGCGAGTGGGAATCGGCCATGAAAAGCAGTGTGCCATGGGTTGGATTACACAGCGAACGTTTGCCGAAAGTGGGTTGCAGTCAGAACTGATGAAGAATGTCGTCGTGCAGACGCCGACGGGGGACATGCTGGTTAATCAGATGCGAACCGGGTCGCTCGACGCCGCCGTGGCCTACTTGAGTAACGCGGCCGGATCGGCCGATTTTCTGGACGCGATTCGAATCGAGGGGATCCCCTGCTCGATCGCCACGCAGCCTTATGGAGTTGCCAGGGAATCAACACAACGACAGCTCAGCGAACGTCTCCTTCAGGCCATTCGCGCCGAATCATCGAAGCAGAAGTTCGCCAACGAAGGATTCCGCTGGTTGAATCAGGGGCAGGCGACGAATGATTGAGTCGCACGGTCCGGCTTCAACGGTTCAGAAACATCGGGCTCGTTCGGACGTCCCTTTCCTGACGGTGATGAGTGGTTTTGGCGGCAGCTATCTGGTGCTCGTCATTGCCATGCTGGCGGCCGACATTGCGTATACCTCTCCAGCACACTTTTCGCAGGCTCTCGCCAAGCCCGAGATTCGTTCGGCGATTCGACTCACGCTAATCTCCTGCACGATTTCCGCGCTGCTTTCGGTCTGGGTGGCGACGCCGCTGGGGTATCTGCTGTCGCGATTTCAGTTTCGCGGCCGCTGGATCATCGACACCTTGATCGATGTTCCGGTCGTGTTGCCGCCGCTGGTCATTGGACTGAGCTTGTTAATTTTGTTCCACATCCCTCAGGAAGGGGGAAATCTGGAACAATGGTTTCAGGAACGTCTGGGACTCAGGATCACTTACTCGCAGCCGGCTGTCGTACTGGCTCAGTTCGCCGTAGCGTGCGCTTTTGCCGTGCAGACGATGCGAATCACGTTCGACCAGATTGACCCCCGTGCTGAACTCGTGGCTCTGACCTTAGGGTGTCGTCGGAGCCAGGCTTTCTTTCTCGTGGTGCTGCCGCAAGCGTGGAGAGGCCTGATCGCTGCATTCACGATTGCCTGGGCTCGGTCGCTGGGAGAATTTGGACCCATCCTCGTCTTTGCCGGCGCGACGCGCATGCGGACGGAAGTCTTGTCGACAACAGTCTTCCTCGAACTGAGCGTCGGTCAGCTTGAGGCGGCGGTCGCGGTCTCGCTGCTGATGGTGGTCGCGTCCATCCTGGTCTTGGGTCTTGTCCGCTGGCTTGGCGCGGGGTGGAGATGATCGAACTGATCGATGTCACAATCCGCTCAGGACCGTTTCAACTGAGCCACGTCAACCTGACTGTGGAGAGTGGACGTTACGGAATCCTCATGGGGGGAACCGGCCAGGGGAAAACAACACTGCTGGAAGCGATCTGTGGGCTCAGACAGGTGACCGCCGGCAAGGTGGTGATCTGCGGTGACGAGATGACGAAGTGGAAGTCAGCCAATCGCGGGATTGGCTATGTTCCTCAGGATCTGGCGTTGTTTCCGACGATGACTGTCCGGGAACATCTGGAGTTTGCCCTGCGGATTCGCCGAATGGATCCTGTGACCATTCGCCAACGCGTACACGATTTGTCGGAGGTACTGGGAATCAAAGGTCTACTTGATCGACGTACGCAGCATCTGAGTGGCGGCGAAGGTCAGCGGGTGGCGCTTGGACGTGCTCTCGCGTTTCAGCCTCAGGTGCTGCTGCTCGATGAACCGCTGAACGCACTGGATGAACAGACACGTAACCGACTCTGCGACTTGCTCCGATCTCTACAGCGCGAACGTCAGTTGACCGTGCTGCACATTACGCACAGCCGGGCGGAAGCGGTCGCTCTCGCCGATCAATTGTTCGTGATGGAAGCGAACCAGATTACCGAACGGCCCTTATCGAATCTGACGGGGCCAGGACCGGTCGCAGCCGATCGTCCCGAAGGAGGATCGCAATGAGAGTGCGGGTTGAATTTGCCGCTCAACTGCGGTCGGTGACGGATTGTAAAGAAGACTGCATCGAGATGGCCGATGGGGGGACCGTCGGACAGCTCGTTGCTCACCTGGGTGAAAAGTACGGCAATCCGGTGCGAGCGTATCTGCTGAATCCGGCCGGTGAGCTTCAGCGCAGTCTTCTGGTCATTGTGAACGGCATGCCTCATCCGGGCGGACAGGCCGGGGCGGTCTGTTTGGCGGACCGGGACTGCGTTGAGTTCCTTCCTCCGATTGGTGGGGGGTGAGATGACGGACGAATTGCCGGATCTGACTCCGGAAGAAGAAGACCGCTACGCATGGCAATTCGACGTGCGTGACTTCGGACGTGAAGGGCAGCGTCGATTGAAGGGGGCGACCGTGCTGATCTCGCGCGTGGGTGGCGTGGGGGGAGCCGTCGCGCTTCAACTGGCCGCAGCGGGGATCGGGCGGCTGATTCTGGCACATGGGGGTAATCTGCGTCGGAATGATCTCAATCGTCAGACTCTCATGACGACAGACTGGATCGATCGTCCTCGAGTCGAGTCCGCTCGGGACCGACTTTTGGCGCTCAATCCCAATGTGCAGATCGATATGGTCGATCAGAACATTTCTGAAACGAATGCTGCTGAACTCGTCAGTCGTTGCGACATCGTCGTGAGTTCAGCCCCGCTCTTCACGGAACGCCTGCTCATGAATCAGGAAGCGGTCCGGCAGCGCAAGCCTCTTGTTGACAGTGCGATGTATGAACTTGAAGGACAGCTGACCACCGTCATTCCCGGAGAGACGCCTTGCCTGGAATGCCTCTATCCCGAAGCACCGCCCATGTGGAAACGCAAGTTTCCGGTCTTCAGCGCGGTTTCCTCGACCGTGGGCGCGCTGGCCGCGATGGAAGTGATCAAAGTCATCACCGGTGTGGGGGAATCTCTGGCGGGACGGCTCTTGCTGTTCGATCTGCGTGAGATGCGATTCAGGACCTTGCCGATCGAGCGGCGGCAAGACTGTGTTCAGTGCAGTGGCTGGCGTGCGACCGCTCATTCAAGAGGGACGACGTCCGGAGCCAGTGACGATCTCTGAAATTCAGGCCGGTCTGGTTGGAGTGATGACCGAATCCGATCCCCCGAAGTCGTCGCAGGCGTTCTTTGAGAGAGAACTTTTGGTCGATGAACCCCAATGGGACGCGAGATCTGCGCTGTCTGAGGCGCCGTATTCGACTAACCGCGGTGGAACTGTGCTGACACGATCCCCGCGATCAGCATTACGCCTCCCGCCAGTATGAGGATTTGAGTGATTCCGAATTGTGTCCGTCGGGACGTCGCAGTGGTTCGGTTCTGGTCCTCGTTTGCGATTGGGATTTTGACCTCAGGCGGGGTGGTGTCGGTGGAAGTTGCCTCGCCCTTCGCAGAACCGGGAGGGATGGGAACCAGCTCTGCTTCCTTGGGTGCCTTTCCGAGGTGATCCAGGCCGGCCGTGGCGGGGAGTTTGGCCCATGAAAGTAACTGTGGCCAGTCGGCCGTGATCAGCAGGTCAAACCCCGGATTCAGTTCTTTCACCTGGCACGAGCACGCTCCCGCCAGAAAAGCGGCCGAGCTGCGAATCGTATCGGACGCAATTCCCGCTCCCACCAACGGAAGAAGTGCTCGACACCGTCCGAACACCGGGAAGACCATCGGTTCGTTGAGCGTCGCGAGGTCCGGTTCGCAACTTTGCAGCAGCGCAATGAAATCCTGCTCGGCAGGGTCGTCTCGTCGAATGCGGATGAGCGAAAATTCGACTCGCACCGGAGGACCGTCCTGAATGATGTCCTCGGGCGAATCTGTCAGCTCGGGAAGCGTCAGAGTCCGAGTCAATTCGGCGAGCTGCTGCTCGAGCGTTGCCGCTGCGACATCGTCCTGTGCCGGGTCGCCACTGTCGATGAGCAGCCAGACGGCCGTCTGACCATCGGCAAGCTTTTGCAGCAGGCTCTGCCGGACGGACGAATCCAGGAGCGTTGCGAGGGTCGAAGTATGGAGATTGCCTGCCCATATGGGCTGATCCATCTCGAGGTAGGCGGGAAGCTGAATGACGAGTCTCGTTTCGTCCGTCCCTGCGGGAACCCGAGGATTCAGTCTGGAGGCAGCGTCCAGCAGTCGCTTTTCATCCATCTTTGACGTGTCGTCGAGATCAACAGTGCGGATGGACAGATTGACGCGTCGCGCGTCGAACTGACTTTGCAGGAATGCCAACTGGTTCTGGTCTTCGGCAGACAGCGGACCGCGATGAAACACAACGCCCCGATAGGCGTCGGGAGCCCAGTGCTCCAGGGCATAACGGAAGACGGGCACGTTACAGGCCCACGCCAGGGACAATGGTGCGGTAACCGCCAGCAGGAAGCACAAAGCGACTCGCGGAACGAGTAAGCCGGGTGAGGTTTTCATGGGACGCGTATCCGTTTCGATCACGATTTTCTCATACGGCGGGATGGTCACCGCCTCATTCGGTCGGGAGCCTGCGTTCATTGTTCCAGCCGGTGGAGTTCGATACCCGAAACCACGGGACGTCCGTGCTGGGGGATGAACATCAGCTCGAGCCAGTCTCCGAGAAGGACGCGATCGAATGTCTTGACGATGCTCTTGGGGGCGGTTCCTCCCAGCTGGATGTTGTCGATTCGACCCTGTCCCGGAATCTCCACATCGAACTGACGGAATTCTTTCGGCGCACTTTCCGGAACGCCAAAGTGCAGGCGAACCCGATAGGGGTCGAGTCGCGCCGCGGAATCATCAACGGGAGTCACTTCGTCGGCATCGACAACAAGCCGGGCGGCCCCCGTCGCGTCACGGCTGCGAACCGTCGCCACCGTCCGCTGTCCCTGACCCCTGATCACGAAGACGATCGAATTCCCGGGCTGCCAGCTCTCTTGACTGATGACCTCGCGAATGAGAGGCGTGAGGTCAGGGCTCTGTTGAGCCGACCCTGTGGAGCTCAGTTTCCAGGCGTCGGGACTCCAGCGAATTTCGGATGAGGTGAGTCGCCGCGAAGAGAGGTTGTTTTTATCAGCCGTGAACCGAGCCGCATTAACTGCTGCCTCAGCACGAATGACGAACTCGGCCGGCTCTTCAACGGCGGCGCGCGAACCGAATTGAAGGTGGGCAGATCGAATTGCCGAGTCATGTGCGAGACGGATCCCATTGAAACGGAATCCGACGAGTTGCGGTTCCGCTGTGGTTCCCGCGAGTTCTGCTGTGCCGCTGTCAAGATCGACGGCACCACTCGTTATCGATTCGCGGGCGTCGTCGTCGGCGTGCTCAACAGGGATTCCTGTCTGCAGCTTGTGAAGCGGCTGGGCCTTCAGGCTGAGGCGAAGTGACTGCATCCCTTCCACGCCTGACGACGCGACCCAGGGAATGGTGGCGGACGACTTGGTGCTGGGGTGATCCTGGAAGAACCTCGATTCTCCATCGACTTCCAGACTCAGGTTGGGGGAATCTCCTGCAACGGTAGGATACTCCAACCAGTCAAGTCCGTGCTGGTCGCGTCGGTCGCCCGGGGCACCCAGGTTAATTCCCAGTTGCTGCACCCGGCCGGCTTTCGGATCGAGTACCAGAAGATTGTTGACAGACCACATATCGATATCGGGCATGTGGACAAGTGCCAGCGAGGTCTGATTCTGATAACTGCAACTGCACGTTCTGGTGTAGTCTGGCGCGTTGAGAACTCCGTCAGCCACAATCAGGTTGGCCGTACATCCCGATCGGAATCCACCAAAATTTCCGGTCCCTGCTTCATTCAACAGGTCATAAAATGCAGCAGAGCCTGACCGGAACGTAAGCATGTTTTCGCTGGCAATGATGGAGTTACAGCCGTAAGCCCGTTTGACGCTCCAGGGGCGAAGCTCACCCGTAAGCGGGCTTTTGTTCATTTTCTGTGAGCCATCCGCCAGATAGTAAGCACCGGCAGAATCGGTGTAGGAGACGGCATTGGTGATGATCAGATCATTGTGCAGGACACAGGGACCGGAATACTTGAGCCCCTCTTTTTTCCAGACAGTTTCGCCTGTGCGGC
>NZ_DASWWZ010000093.1:0-3397 GCF_036405755.1 Schlesneria sp. | reverse complement strand
ACAGGCCCGCAGGATGGCGGTCCGGACGGCGTCGATATGTTTTCGTTTGTGGGCCTCGCAGGGGACGACGGTGATTCCCAGTCGTCGTTCCAGTTCAGCGACATCGATCTGGATACCCCGTTCAGTCGCAACGTCCCACATGTTGAGTACAAGGACCGTCGGCAGCCCCAGATCGAGAACCTGACTGACGACGTAGAGGTTGCGTTCCAGGTTCGAGGCATCGGCGATGCAGACGATGGCATCCAGCGAACCGACGTCCGGCTGGCTGCCCAGCAGGACATCGACCGACACCATTTCGTCGAGTGTTCGCGGGGAAAGGCTGTAGGTGCCGGGAAGGTCGACGAGTCGGACCGACTGCCCTTCGTGCTGGAACCAGCCCAGTTTCTTCTCGACGGTGACACCGGGGTAATTGCCGATCCGTGAGTGTACGCCGGTCAGGGCGGTGAAAAGCGTGCTTTTACCGGTGTTAGGGTTACCAATGACCGCGACGGTCCGTTCGGTGGTGAGTGTCTGAGCTTGATCGAGCATGGGTGAGGAGAGCCGTTTTGGTGTTCAGAGATCAGCCGCTCGCTCAGTGCCCTGCCTGGCAATGATCGTGACACGTTTCGCTTCCGCCTGGCGGAGCGAAAGGCGATAGCTGCGAATCAGGTATTCTTTGGGGTCGCCCAGCGGGGCAATTCCCACGAGGGTGATCTCTTCCCCCTCGGTGAGGCCCATTTCCAGCAGGCGGATAGCAATTCCGTCTTCACCCTGGACATCGACAATCTCAGCCGTTTGCCCGATTGCCAATTCATCCAAAGTCATTCTGCGATTTCCACCAGCACGGTCACCAGGTCGTCAAAACGGAACGAAAAGCGTTGCTGTTCAATCTCGAGAATGCACGGTGCCCCCGGCCGAATCAGGTGGATCCGGGTTCCGGTATGCAGTCCCATCTCGGCCAGGCGGACCACGAGTTCCGGAGTGCCATCAATCTCGACGACAACTCCCCGTTCTCCGGCAGCCATCGCCTCAATGGGCAGTGTTCGTGAAATCACGCTCGCCATTCGCGACACCTTCTCAATGCAGAGATCGCAACAGGGGTTGAGACTCAGTCTCAACTTTGATCACGGATTCTATCCACAAGATCGGATGTCAGCCAGTCAGAATTCAGTCCGAGCTCTGAATTTCCCCCCGTCAGCCCCCGTCCAGGGGATGGACACCTGGTCTCAGCTCAAAAGCCCTGAGATCCCGTCTCAACAGGTCGGGGCCGCTGCATCGGTGGGAATTCCGCACCCCGGCCCCCGGCACTCGCGTGTGACACGGAGCGGTTCCGGGGGCTGGGCTTGCAGAACGAATTCCTCGAACCGGCCGTCGGCTTACTGGAGACGGTCAGGCCTTATTCAGTTGAGGTCGGCCGGCTTCGACAACGAATGAGGCCCGGGTGACGATGTTGCCACCTGGGGCCAGGACGTCCTCCACGGCGACGTAGTCACTGGTCCAGCTTTGGGGCGTGACGGTACAGCGGATGTAGCCCCGTTCATTGTTGTGCAGCTTGACGAAGGGATGAGTCGCTTGCAGCAGGTCAACATAATCCGGACGGGCACGCCCGTTTCCTCCGCTGCTCAGGCTGGTGGCGACAAACTCGGTCGCGACGAGCGGCGTTTCCGGATTCCGATCGTCGACTCGCAGTTCATTGGCCCAGTTCGAGTGAATATCTCCCGTCAGGACCACGGGGTTGGGGATCCGGCGTTCGGCGAGGAAGTTCGCTAACTGGATTCGCTCGTGCGAGTAGCCTGGCCACTGGTCCATCGAATACAGCGGAGTGTCCCCTTCGCGACCGACCCCAACCATTCCCATCATGACCTGCTGCGCCAGGACGTTCCATGCCGCTTGCGAGGTCAGCAGCGACGACTGCAGCCATTGTCGTTGTGTGCGCCCCAGCAAAGTCGCCTGCGGGTTGAGAGCCGCGTCATTGATCGGGCTTCGTTTGTCGTTATTAGGCTGGTCTGTTCGGTACTGACGCGTGTCGAGGATCAGAAACTCGGCCAGGCGCCCGAACGATCCTTTGCGATAAAGTCGCATGTCCGGACCTTTCGGAAGTGAACGGGGCCGCAATGGCATATTTTCGTAATAGGCCTGGTAACTGTTGGCTCGCCGCTGGAGGAAGGCGACGGGGTCTTCGTTCAGTTGCTCCGAAATTTCGCCCGCGTAGTTGTTGTCAAATTCGTGGTCATCCCACGTGACGAACCACGGACAGGCAGCGTGCATCTGCCTCAGCAGAGGGTCGGTGCGGTACTGAGCAAAGCGGATGCGATAGTCGCCGAGCGAAACGATTTCCTTGCCGAAATGTTTGCGAACAAGATTGTCTCGACCGGGGCCTTCGTAAATGTAATCCCCCAGGTGAAAGACGAGGTCGAGGTCGTCTTTCTGCATCTGCTCGTAGGCGGTGTAAAGTCCCTGTTCGAAGTGCTGGCACGACGTCGATGCGAAACGCAATTTTTCTGGCAGTGAGTCGGCATGAGGCAGTGTTCGGCAGCGCCCGACAGGGCTCTGGGCGTCCCCCGCACGAAATCGATAGAAGTACCAGCGATCCGGCTCAAGTCCCTGCGCCACGGCGTGTACGGAATGTCCGAGCTGCGGAGTTGCCGTCGCTACTCCCGAGGCAGCGATTCTGCTGAACTGTTCGTCGTGCGCGACTTCCCACTGAACGGGGATAGGTTCGGTGGACATCCCCCCATAGGCGTCGAACGGATCCTGGATGAGCCGCGTCCAGAGCACGACGCTCGTCGAATCAGGATCGCCCGAAGCGATGCCGGAAGCGAAGGGGTCCGAAGAGAATGTGACGTTCTTTTCCGCTGCCTGTGCTCGTTCGGCCAACTGCGGGAGGCTTGCTAGTGCGGCACTGTAAGCGAGGAAAAGTCGCCGACTGATTCCCCCTTCGTAACGAACGGCATCGGAAATTCGGGACAGCTCAAACACCGGGCGGCTCCTTTCAGCAAAGTGCGAATATCTGCAGTTCCTGGGTGAGTTTTGAACCATGGCAGGCCCTTCCCGGTTTGTCGAGTGACATCGCCGGGTCGGGGGCATTCTTCATCAGAAATTCACCGGGCCGTCGACATCGTCAGGGGCACTACGGGGGACGACAAGGGCGACAACAAACGGTGCGGTTCCAAAGGGCTTGGAGGAGTCTGTGTCTGTCCTGTTGGGGCCCTCATGTAAGAGGGGGCTTGAGCCCGGGGAATGTGATGCGGGTGTGGGCGGACCCCAAAGTTGTCCTCTTGGGGTGAATTGCGTAGTCAGAAAGAGAGTGAGTTTGGCGCCGATGTGGTTGTGCGGCGCCAAACTCTACGGGGTGACTTACTGCTGGCCGGGATCGATGTTACGAGAGGACTTGTGTGAAATAAAACCACGGCCGACA
>NZ_DASWWZ010000092.1:0-5709 GCF_036405755.1 Schlesneria sp. | reverse complement strand
ACACCTGGTCTTTCCCATCTGACAGTCTGGGACCGGGAAACGAATCAGGTTTCACGGCATCCCATTCCCTATGAAAATCCTGCTGTCTATGGCGGATTCGTCGATCGGCGGAGTTCTCGCATTTATTTTTATGACACGAAGCACGCCAGCGTTCTCGAGTGGGAGCCCGACTCTGAAACAGGACAATCGTTTCCCTGCCCTTACAAGCTTTCCGGCACGCTCTATATGACGTTTGAAGAGTTCGAGCGCCGAGAAATCTGGGGCAGTACCTACACAGGAAACGACATCGTTCGGTTTGATCTCGATTCCCGCACCTGGACGGGTCACTTTCAGTCCCCGGAACCGGAGGCAACCCCGAGTGCCGGTAGTAAAGTCTTCGGCGAAACTCTGTACTGTAGTGATCATCTGAAGGGTCGAATCCTTCCCCTCAACGTCACCACGGGTGAATGGGGTTCCCCCATCAAGGTCCCCGGGTTTGGCAAGTGGTATGGGTACCTCAGCGGAGGATGGTACTTCCGCGGCAGGCTCTACATCTGCCATTCCACCTGGACGGGGGGAAATGGATCGCTGGATGGTGAACCTCATCACTTTATTGGTACCTGGACTGTCTTTGATCCCATGACACAAGGGTTTTCTCGATTGGAAATCCCGACTCTGCCCAGTGAAGAGCGCAAGTACCTGATGTCGGACTACTGTGCCATTTTTGAAGACGAGCTTTTTATCCTCGCTGTGAACAAGTTTGATCCTCAAACGGTCATCGTCCTTCAAACTCGACCGATCTAAGATCACGGACTTCATTCCACTGACTGATGCGGAACGACAGGAATCTGAGAATGCCACAACCCAATAACGATCACTGTGACTGCCAGACTGACCGACGCTCACGACGCGCATTTCTTTCCGATATCGGCCTTGGATTCACAGGTCTCGCACTGGGTTCGATGCTGGCCGATGACGGTGTCGTCCGAGCAACAGAATCCTCTGACGGCGTTCTCGGAGTCCACACTCCTCCGCGGGCGAAATCCGTCATCTGGATCTTCCTTTCGGGGGGATACAGCCACGTCGAAACATTTGATCCCAAGCCGGCTCTGAATACGTACGCGGGCATGACGTTCGACAAAACGCCGCTGGAAAACCCCCTGAATTCCAAGCTGCACCAGAAGCGATTCCGCTCTGTTGCGGCAGAAGAAATCAATATTCGGGATGTCTATCCGACCATTTACCCCATGCAGGTCGGCTGGAAGAAGCACGGTGACAGCGGCATCGAAGTCACTGACTGGTGGCCGCACCTGTCAAAATACGTCGACGATCTCTGCTTCGTCCGAAACATGTGGACGACCGACAACGACCACGCGGCCGAAAACCAGATCCACACGGGTCGACATCGGCTGGATGAACCGCAACCCAGTGTGGGGGCATGGGCGCACTACGGACTTGGATCGCTCAATGACAACCTGCCCAAGTTCGCTGTACTGGGAGGCCCGACCAGGTCCGACACGAGACAGTCGATCGATTCTCTCTATCTTGGTCCCCAATACGCAGGTGTGCCCCTCGCACTGGACCCCAAAAGTCCATTGCCTTTCGGGCTGCGACAGGCGAATCAGACTTTCGAGCAACAGCGTCAAGAGTTTGAATTGATCAACCGGCTCAATGGACTGACTGCAGTCGAATACCCTGAAGATCAGCAGTTGCAGGCACGGATTCGTTCCTATGAGCTGGCGTTCCGTATGCAAGCGGCCGTCCCCGAAGCGATCGATTTTGCTCACGAAACCGAAGCCACGCAGAAGCTGTACGGTTTGGACAACGATGCCACAAAGCTTGCCGGCCAGCGGCTCCTCGCAGCCCGACGGCTGGTCGAGCGCGGTGTTCGATTCGTTCAGGTCTACCCTTCAGCGTATGGTGTCTGGGACTCTCACCAGAAGTTGAAAGAAAACCACACCCGCCTGTGTGCCACCGTCGATCTACCAGTCGCAGGCCTCATCCAGGATATGAAGCAACGAGGACTTCTTGAGGAAACCGTCGTAGTCTTCTGCACGGAATTCGGCAGAACCCCGGGACTTGAACTCCGTGGGGGCGGCACCGATGGACGTGACCATCACCCCAACGGCTTTACGATCTGGCTGGCGGGAGCGGGAATCAAGCAGGGTTATGTGCACGGGGCGACGGATGAACTCGGTTATCACGCCCTCGGTGAAGGGCACTACGTTACCGACCTGCACGCAACGGTGCTGCACCTGCTGGGACTCGACAGCCATAAGCTTGAGTACCCTGGTCGCAAACGACTGGAAATCGATTATGGAGAAGTGATTCACGACGTCTTGACCTGATTGACAACAAGATCCGGCGAAGCGCATGGCCCTCGTCGAGCGGAAGGCGACAATGTCTCAGCAAAGACCTAGACCGCCACATCATCGTTTCGAGACGGTGACACCTCGGTTGCGAATCTGGTTATCGATCGTCTTCTTCCTGGTTGCCTTACTCGGCGTGAATTCGGCCTACTTATCGAGTGTCACTCTACTTGAGTGGCTCAGCCGCATCCGGGGAGCGGGTCGAACTTACCAGAACTATTTCTCGCTCTGGATGTTCATGATCCATATCGGATTAGGACTTGCCCTCCTGCTTCCATTTATGGGCTTCAGTATCCCCCATCTACTGGTCGCAAGAACATCACGTAACCGCCGCGCCGTCCGCGTCGGTTACGGTCTGTTCGCAGTGTGCCTCACCTTACTTTCGACAGGCATCCTGCTGGTGCGTGTCGGGGGTGTCGAGCTGAAGCAACCTGCCGTAAGATCTGTCGTATACTGGCTGCATGTGGCTGCTCCCGTTGCCGCCGTGTGGCTTTACTGTCTGCACCGGCTCGCTGGACCACGAATCCGCTGGAAATCGGGCCTGAGCTATCTAGGGTTCGTCGCGGTCACGATTGCAATTGGAGCCTCGCTCCATGCCTGGGATCCCCGCGATATCAACGTGCCCGGACCTCAAGAGGGGGAAGCCTACTTCTTCCCGGCGCTGACTCGAACAGCGTCGGGTAAATTCATTCCTGCGGAAACCCTGATGCGGGACGACTACTGCAAGAAGTGCCACGCGGATGCTTACGAGGGCTGGTTCCACAGTGCCCATCACTTCAGCAGCTTTAATAATCCGATGTACCTGGCGAGTGTGCGGGAAACGAGAGAAGTCTCGATGAAGCGGGATGGGAATGTTAAGGCAGCAAGATGGTGTGCGGGCTGTCACGACCCCGTCCCGTTTCTGAGTGGGGCTTTTGATAACCCTTATTTTGATGACGTTGCTGATCTGACCGCCCATGCCGGCATCACCTGTACGAGCTGCCACGCGATCACGCACGTGAACAGCACACGGGGGAATGGTGATTACACCATCGAAGATCCAGTACATTATCCGTTTGCGTTCAGCGAAAATCCGTGGCTTCAGGCCCTGAGTGATCAATTAATCAAGGCACGTCCCGCACTGCACAAGGCGACATTCCTCAAACCGCACCATAGCACATCCGAATTCTGCTCAACCTGCCATAAAGTCCACCTCCCGGAAGCCCTGAATGGTTATAAGGAATTTCTGCGAGGGCAAAACCATTATGATTCGTTTGCTTTGAGTGGCGTCTCGGGTCGAGGTGCTCGCAGCAATTATTTTGGCATGCGCGCGATTCAAAACTGTGCTGGTTGCCACATGCCGGCACAGCCATCGAACGACTTCGGCGCGCGACTGTTGGGGGACTCGGGCAAGCTCAGCATTCACAACCACTTGTTCCTCGGTGCCAATACTGCCCTGCCGTTCCTTCGATCTGACGAAGCAACGATTGCAGCTCACCAGAAGTTTCTGCAGGACTGCGTTCGAGTCGACTTGTTCGGGATTAAAGAGGGAGGATCGCTCAGCGGCAAACTGCATGCTCCTCTGAGACCGGAAATCCCGGAACTCGTCCCCGGTGAGAGCTACCTCCTTGAAACAGTGGTGAGGACGCTCAAGATCGGACACCACTTCTCACAAGGGACCGTCGACTCCAATGAAATCTGGGTCTCGGTCGAGGTCTTCAGCGGCACCGAGTTAATTGCACAAAGTGGCCATGTCGACGAGTCCGGATCCGTCGATGAGCACGCGTACTTTATCCGCAATTATGTGGTGGATCGGGACGGAAACCAGATCGGCAGACGAAACCCGCAGGATATCTATGCAACCCTCTATGATCACCAGATTCCCCCTGGGGCCGCACAGGTGATCCATTACCGGCTTGAAGTCCCTGCTGCTGTAGAAGGGCCGATCACAGTCAAGATCAAACTGCAATATCGCAAATTTGACTCTGCCTTCATGAATTTCGTTGCACGGTCGAATCGCGAAAAGGATCACCGCGTCCGCGGAATGACCCCAAGTCAGCCTTACTTTAATGAACTCCCTGTCACGACGATGGCAGAAGACACCATCATCTTTCCTGTCTCAGGTCAGTCACAATCTATCCCGGAGCAGGAATACCCCATCAAAATCGACCATATCTATCAGCGGCGGAATGACTATGGCCTTGCGCTTTTACGTGAAGCCGACGGGTCGGGGCAGTCCTCAGCCGCAACGGCTGAACTCCGTCAAGCGGAAGAAATCTTTCGAGAACTGGACGAGAAATTCGGTTACATCGATGTTCGCTTGAACCTGGCACGAGTCTATCTGGCTGAGGGACGGTTGAACGAAGCGGCCGCGTCGGTGCAAAGAGCGACCTCTGTCGGTAAGCCGATGTTCTTCACCGAGCCGGTCTATGCCCCTTGGGCCGTCAACTGGGTGAGTGGACTGATTCATTTCCAGCAGAATCAACTGGATGAGGCGATTCGATGTATTCAAGCTGTCCTGGAAGATCAGAATGAGGAGATGGCACGTCGCGGCTTCAATTTCCGTCGCGATTACGTCGTTCAAAACGAATTGGGCCTGGCTTTGTTCGAACGGGCCAAGCTGGAGCACGCGGAACAACGAACGGCAACTTTGAACGAGGCATTGCTGCACTTCGGCGAGACACTGAAGCTCGACACCGAGAATGCGACGGCACACTACAATGCTTCATTGATCCATGAGCTTCTGGGGAATTCCAGCGATGCAAGCCTGCACCGCGAGAAATACCGGACCTACAAAGTTGACGACAACGCTCGGGACCGCGCAGTTCAGGCGGCCCGTCTGCGAAATCCCGTTGCCGCACATGCCTCAGAACCGATTTCAATCTATCCACTGCATCAATCTCGTCCGCAGCCCGTCGTGGACATCGCGCCAGATGATCGAAGCGTCTCCGGGGTAACGACGGGAGGAACTCCATGACAGATCGGACAGGTGACACGGACGATCGCATCATCGACGGTGGGATTCGCTGGTCAATCGCCATTCTGCTGATCATTCTGAGCGTATCCTATACGGTCTCACGGATCGGCTCCTCGAAAAGTCCAGCCCCCATCGCTTCCGCTCGACTTCCGACCTATCCGCCGCGGACGACGTTTCCACCGAGACCCGCTGTCCCGCAAATCCTTCTAACCGACATCACACAAGCAGCAGGAATCGACTTCATTCATGACCGAGGCGCACGGGGAGAATGGCGACTTCCGGAAGCGATGGGCGGGGGCTGCGTGGTCTTCGACTATGATCTGGATGGACACCAGGACATCCTTCTGATTCATGCAAACGATCAAGTTCCCTCCTCGTCGATCAAGCTTTACCGCAATGATGGAA
>NZ_DASWWZ010000091.1:0-5015 GCF_036405755.1 Schlesneria sp. | reverse complement strand
GCTCGTTGTCCCCTTCTCTTGAACTACGACAAATTGTCGGACCTGAGGGGGTGGCGGCGGACAATCTGTCGTAGTTACACCTTGCGGGTCGGCTCCTGCAGGTTTTGAGAAACCCTGCTCTTCTGCCGCAACTTCGGACGTCGCAGTGACTTCAAGGGCAAGCTGAACTCAGTGACGGATTGGTACGGGACTTGCCTTCTTCGCGGGGACCTATTCTACGGGATTTTCCTCGCTGATCGAAGGAGGGGTGCATGTTCTTGAAGATTCTTGATGTCACGCTACGACCACTCACGTTGCTACTGCAATTCGCCCTCGATCCCGCCTCTTCGCTCGCCTCCCCCACTCACTCCACCAGCGAATTCGCTCTTGAGTCATACTACGAATGGCGTTCACAGATGCTTCCTATGGCCAGTGCATGTGTGAACTGAAGTTCATGAATCGATTGAATGGTCTGAAAGGAATTCACTATGAGATCACCTCGTATATTGATGATTTCTACCCACGGATATGTGGCGGCTCAACCCGAACTGGGACGGCCTGACACGGGTGGGCAAGTCGTCTATGTCCGAGAGATGTCAAAAGCACTCGCTCACTGCGGTTTTGAAGTGGATATTCTCACACGGCGATTCGAGGGTCAGCCGGCATCTGAGCAAGTCGCAAAAGGAGTTCGCATTCTTCGTTGTGCCTATGGCGGCAATGATTTTCTGCCCAAGGAAGTCCTGGCGCAATATGTTCCTCAGCTGCTTGACGCTTATTTTCAAGATCCACATTTTCAGGATAAGTGCTATCAGCTGATTAGCAGTCACTACTGGGATGCGGGAGTAGCCGGAGTCAAGCTGGCGAAACGACTGGGGGTCCCCCATGTTCATACACCGCACTCGATGGGACTTCTTAAGCGACAAAATCGCGCATGGGGTGACGCCGGTGAATCGACCGCGGATCATCTGACCGAGAGAATTCAGCAGGAGCGTGTGATTTACCACCGTGCGGACCTCGTCCTCTCGACCGCCGCAGAGCAAACCCGCTGTCTGTCGGAATGCGATGAATACAACGTGCCAAGTCAAAAAGTGGAACAGATCCCTCCAGGTCTGGATGATCATGTCTTTTATCAGCTCAAGGACAGCAGGCGCATGGCGATCAAGCGAGACCTGGGATGGGACTCGCCTACGGTCTTTTCGGCGGGGCGGCTCGCGACGAGCAAAGGATACGACCTGTTAATCCAGTCATTTCCGGCGGTCGTCAAGCGAATCCCCGATGCCACGCTGGTTCTCGCCATTGGTGGGGTAACGCGGTCGCGAGAAGAAAACGAGTTACTTGTATCGCTGAAGAATCTGGCGCGCGAGGTGGGGGTGCGGGAACACGTCCGATTCACAGTGTGCGTAGACCAGCAGCGGTTGGCGGACTACTACCGCGCCGCAGATGTATTTGTGCTGGGGAGTCGGAACGAACCCTTTGGAATGACGGCGGTCGAAGCGATGGCGTGTGGAACGCCGACGATTGTCTCGACGCGTGGCGGACTCTGGGAAGAGCTGACGTGGGGACACGACTGCATTTATTGTGATCCCCAGGACACCGAGGCATTATCGCAGGCGATCTGCTCCCCGCTGCTTCATCCCAGAATTCGACAGCAGCTCTCGTTCAATGGCAGCATTACCGCACGCTCGCGATACACCTGGAAGAAAGTTGCTCATCGATTTTTGACGAAGTGCGTCAATCGCGGATGGATCGCCAGTACGACGGGCGTAGAACTCACGCGGTAAGGTAATGAAGTGCAATGCTGAATTGATCTGCTGACAACATTGGCTGGGATACTTACTGTGAATAGACTTCCCTGGTTGGTTGCCAGCGACCTGGATGGCACCCTCCTGGGCGACGCCTCGGCCGTCGAGCGTTTTCGCTCGTGGTGGAGGTCGCTCCATCCCGCGCCGCGACTGGTATACGCTTCAGGCAGATACTATGCGTCCATCGTTGCTTCCGTTCAGGAGTGGAAACTGCCCTCTCCTGATGCCGTCGTTGCAAACGTGGGCAGTGAAGTACGACTCTATCCCTGCGGAAGGCCCTTGGAGGAATGGTCTCATCGCTGGCGGACTCGCTGGCAACTCGATGAGGTCCGGAGCCTGCTGGATCGGGAACTTGGACTGAACCTCCAGCCACCGCAGTGCCAATCTGATTTCAAACGCAGCTATACCGTATACGATGCTGACGAAGGATGGCTTGCACAGGTCCGCGATCGATTGCGAGAAAAACAGATTGCTGCGGAACTGGTCTACAGTTCCGGCCGCGACCTGGATGTTCTCCCCATGGGGGTCAGCAAAGGAACTGCGATTGAGTTTCTGGCTCAATCCTGGCAGATTCCCAAGACGCACGTACTCGTCGCGGGGGATTCCGGTAACGACCTGTCGATGTTTCAGCAGGGGTATCGAGGAGTCGTCGTGGCAAACGCACAGATGGAGCTTGCCGACGCATCCGGTCCTCATATCTACCATGCGCGACGTCAATTCGCGGACGGAGTCATTGAGGGATTTGAGTACTGGATCAAGCATCAAACGTCTGTTTCTCGCGTCAGTCAGGCGAAGTGTTGATCGAGTTATCAATTGCTCCCGCCCACCAACCAGACGGACTGAACTGACAGGGTCCCGGAATCAATTCCGCAGATCGACGTCGAGATTCGTTTTCTTTCCTCCGGAGGGGTTCAGGATGGTCAGTTTGAGGATTCCCTTGCTGGAGTGAACCGCGTCGTTGAGATCGTTCGGATGCAGGACTGCCTTGCCATTGGCCGCCAGTATCAGAACGCCGGGTTTCAGACCTGCACGAGCGGCAGCGCTTCCGGGTTCGACTTCAGTGACTTTGACGGCGAAGTCGTCATCGTGGAAGGCTAACTCTGTCACCGCCCCCAACTTTCCGGGCACCGAATTCGTTGAAGATTCGACGTCCGCCGGGAATGACTTGATGGGAGGTGTGCCTCCCAGATTCACTGTGACTTCCGCGTCGCGTCCGGTGCGCGAATCACGCACAGCCAGTTTGAGAGTGGGACCGCTTTTTCGCAGGGCGGCGAGCAACTGTTCTGGACCGGTGACGGGAGCTCCATTCGCAGAAACAATGATGTCTCCCACTTCGAGTCCCGCCTTCCCAGCTGGACTGTCGGGATTAACTCCCGTCACCTTCAGCGCGCTGCGCGTCCCGAGGGTGACAGGTTCAGCAGAAATCCCGAGCGAAATCTTTCCCGGTTGAGTGGCTGGCTTTTCTGCAGTCTCGGACGTTGCCTCCCTATCCGCAGTCGATGCGGCATGTGGGTCGATCTCGATCTGAGCCTTTTTCCCGGTATTTACATCGACTACGACGAGCGAGAATTTTTTGCCTTGAGAAGCGAACGTCTCCAACTGTCCCGGAGATTTGATCGCTTCACCATCGATACCGGCAAGGATGTCACCGACTTCGAGACCGGCTTTCTGGGCAGGACCGCTCCGTTCCACGCTCGTGACCCGCAGAGCAATCCGATTCTGAATCTTGATCACTTCACTTGTCATACCGAGCTGGGATTTTTCCGCTGCGGCGGGAAGGTCGTCGAGCGAAATTGATGCTGAATCGTCGGCTGGACTCAATGAACCTCGCTCCCCAGTGACTTCGTACCAGTCTGGAAATGATCCTTCCCATCCCCCCTGTTCGCGGGTTGTCAAGAACGCTTTGATCTGCGCTCGCTCTTCGGGTGGACCTTGAAAACTTTCCGAAGCGATGACTTTTCCCGACGGATCGAGCCGCTGGGAAATATGGATGTAAACAGACTCGCCCGGCCCCGCGAATCGCGTGGCCTCTCCCTTTTTAAGAGCCGTTCGGCCTTCTGATTTCTGTACATCGACCTGCACCAGGTAGTCTGTCCGTCCCTGTCGAGGACTCTTGAAAACCTGCCGGACCACTCCCTCGACAACTAGCGGCGCATCAGACTTGTCGAGGCGTTCACGTGTCTGCGCAAGTGCCGACTGGTGAGAACCCGTCACGATACTGAGAAGCATCGCCATGTGAACCGCAATCTTGAACTGCCCAGCGCCCATGATGTTCTTTCACTGTGAGGAAGGAATGGTCACGCAGATTCGATCCGAGAGCCGGGTTTCACAGATCTTCATAAGGAATTTCGAATAGCTCTTTCAGTCTGTTCAGGTCACCCGTCTGCAGTCCGAGTTTGAACCACTTTGTTCGCTGTGCCGAAGTCCCATGCGTATAACTCTCTGGGGACGTGAAACCGCGGGAGTTCTTCTGGATCCGGTCGTCTCCAATCGACTGCGCCGACTGGATCGCTGCTGCCACGTCACCGGGTTCTACAAAATCAAACTTCTTCTGGCCGTAATGAGCCCACACACCTGCAAGATAGTCTGCCTGAAGTTCCAGCCGGACCGACCAGCGATTGAATTCAGCCTTCGGGCCTTGCCGCTTCTGGTTGACGAGGTCGCTGTATCCCAGCAAGTTTTGTACGTGGTGGCCGATTTCGTGTGCGATCACGTAAGCTTGCGAAAACTCTGCGTCAGAACCCCCCATTTTCTCCTTCAGTTCCGTGAAGAATGTCGGGTCCAGATAGACGGTTCGATCTGCGGGGCAATAAAAGGGACCAACGGCTGACGGTGCGTTTCCACAACCGGTGGCGACGGCGTCCGCGAAGAGCACCATGCGGGGGGGGACGTATTGCTCGCCTGCTTTGCGGAATTGCTCGTCCCACACTTCTTCCGTAAACGCAAGAATGGTCGCTGCAAAATCACCGCTCCGGCGTTCTTCAGGAGTCAGTTCCCGTTCGGCGACTTGTCCTCCCTGTCCTCCCGGTGGATTGACGTTGTTCATCAACTGCTGAACTTTTCGGGGATCGATTCCCATGAATGCAGCAATCAGCATGACAATCATCACACCCAGGCCGCCTGCCGCCATTGTGGCGGGCCGCATAGCCCTCCGATCCTCAAGGTTACCGCTTTTCCTTCCACCTTCCCAACGCATTGTATGCTTCCTTCAGATATAAAGATGGGTACGTTGCC
>NZ_DASWWZ010000090.1:0-2438 GCF_036405755.1 Schlesneria sp. | reverse complement strand
ACAAATTCTGCGGAACTCCTTACCAGAAGTCGTGGGGATACGGAGGCTGCTGGGGATATGGGGGATACGGCTGCAACTTTGGTGGGTGGAACTACTGCTACCCGGTGAACAACTACTACTGCGGCTATAACAACTACAATTACTGCTACCCCACCTACAGCTATGGGACATGTCTGTATACTCCTGGTTGCTACGGTGGAATCAGTGCCACGATCCTTCAGCCCTGTGTCACGACCGCTTATCAGTGCAACTACGCTCCTGTGTATGCGGCCGCTCCGGGATACGCTTCCGTCCAGACTCATGAAGTTCCCATGGAAATGGCTCTGACAAACGATTCGCTTCCCCCGTTGTCTGACGCCATTCCGAATGGCAACTCTGACTTGATCCCACCTGCCCCTTCCGCAACCTCATCAGGTTCGCTGGAGCTGGGATTGGAAGAAGCAAAACTGGTGGAAGCAGGTAAAACTCTGCGGGGTCCTCGGTTCTGATGAGTTTCTCTGAGCCCCAATCAAACACCCCGTCACGACTAACCCAGCCAGAGCGAGATCACTCGATTTCGCCCTGGCTACTCGCATGTCCGGAGGAAAAGTACCGCTTCCGACGAGGTTCCCCCCAGTAGCCCTGGCGGTCCCCGACAGGAAAGCCGAACCGTAATCCCCCCGGGCCACTCGCTAAAGCCGAAAACAAACAGTCCCCCGCCGCCCAACGTATCCAATCAACAACGATTCCGTCGTCCCCTCACAATGCACCCCTTCACCGGTCCCGTCGATTCGAAATCACTTTTGATAGCGTGGTCAGATCGGTCTGAAGCAGTCGAAACGCCGAGATTGCGATCGCATATCCAATTGCTCCGCTCGCTGCCAGAACGACCAGGGCCGAGCGATTTTCTGACTGACCAATCGCAAGAATCAGGACCGCAATCATGGGGACCGAAGCCGCCAGCACCAGATACAACCATGTTTGCCGCGAGAGTCGGATCAGGTCCTGTCGATCGTCTGCTGTCATCGACTCGCGGTCGATCAGCGACGGATAGAACGCCCGCACCGAGACGATCGCCACTCCAAAAAATGGGTAGGCGGCTGCGATGAGTCCGCAGATGGCCAGCGACGCTACGAACTGCACGTAAATGTCGAATGGGACATGTCCCACAATCAGATGAAGCGAAACCGGGTAAGCCGGGGCCGCGAGCAGCCAGAGCGTCAGACCTACCAGGGCGGCGACGTTTCCCAAGTCCAGGCATCGCCGCCGCTGCTTAGCCAGTTCCCCTGGGGGGAGTGGCTGTTTCGAATCAATATGAGTCGCTTTGGCGACGGATCCGGCCAGCCATCCCGCGCAAAGAATACCCGTGGGGAACGCGATCATGTTGATGATGGACTGAATCCGCATGAAAGTCGGTTCAGACCCGGGCAGGTTTTCCAGAATCACCCGGTAATTGTAGAGAAAGTTGAAGATGGCTCCGATCAGATTTGGAATCAGCGTCAGTATGGTCACCGTCGAAAGAGGAAACTTTCTGGCCCAGTACCGCCATCCTCCATCCGGGCGACGCAGCAGATTCCGCGCATCAGGTTCCAGGCAAAGCTCGATTTCCTGAGCCAGTTCGAGGCAACTGCCGTAGCGGTGTTCCGGTAAAGGAGACAGGCAGCGATCGAGGATCTCATGCAGTCCCAACCCCTCACGGCGCCACCGTTCCGGGATTCGGCCCGGTCCTTGCTGCCGCGCTTCGATCATCTTCTTCAGAACGGGAGGTCGTCCCTCTCTTTGTACGTCCGTCGAAAAAGGGCGTTCACCGGTCAGCAGCTCCCAGATGAGAACTCCCAGTGCGTAAAGATCACTGCGATTGTCCAAGCTGTCGGGCGTCCGTCCACTGCGGTGGTCGAACGCTTCCAGTTGTTCGGGCGACATGTACGCGAGACTGCCTCCGAAAAACTCTGCGGCCGACGCTCCTTCCACATTCTTGCTGAAGCTGATGTTGAAGTCGGCCAGTTTCGGCACCCCTTCTGCCGTCAGCAGCACATTCGCCGGCTTCAAGTCGCGGTGCAAAACTCCCTGACGGTGAGCGTAATCCAGTGCACGACCTAACTGAGCCCCCAGCCAGCAGACGACCTGAGGCCAGCTCATCTCCGCCAGCTTCTGACGCACGGAGGATTCGGCGGGAGGTGAGTCACCACGGGTGTCGAGTGCCTGATCGATGGCCCACAGGTAGCGTTTGCCGGACCATTGGGAAGGATCGATGGTCTGTAGCGATGCGAGAACACTGGCCAGCGTGCCTCCCGCCGCGTATTGCATGTAAAGCAGCCGCAATCCACGTCCAGTAACGGAACGCTGATCATAGACCCGGACGATGTTGTTGTGATCCAGTTGAGCGAGTGTTTGCGGCTCGTCCCCCTGATCGGCCGAGATCTTTACCGCCACAATCCGCTGCATGGAACGCTGTCGTG
>NZ_DASWWZ010000089.1:0-5740 GCF_036405755.1 Schlesneria sp. | reverse complement strand
GCCGACGGGGACGTCGGCGATCCCGGGAACGCCGACGTCCCCGTCGGCACGAACGGGTGTGGGTCTCCAAGCCTACTCGAACGTCGAAATGCCGGTCGTCGAGTCTGTGCTTCCGCCATGTGACTAAGCCTGCTGATCCTCCCTTAATCGCGATCCAAATACGATTTTCGTCCCGTGCCACACATTCTATGACAGCCACGATTTCCTGCCTGAATGCAAAACCACCACCCCAGTCAGAACAACCCCTAAAGTCAACCCATTCCCCTGTCGATAACATGACTGGAGGACTGCGTCACTCGAGAAGCTGACTGCGCGATCGCGCACTCCAAAAAAGGCCTTGAGGACCACTTCTAAGCTGAGAATTGTTGTGCAGCTTCTTGCCTCTCTTCTCGCTCGATGCATCCAGCCGCAACAGATCGTCCGGATCGTCATTCTACTGCTGTGGGCGTCTCTCCCCTCCCTGGTCCTCGCCGAGTCGGTCGCCCCAACGACGAACTTCACCGCAAAGACCAAGCCGGCCGAGACGCAACCAGCCGAATCTCGCTCAGCAGAATCCCCTGTGGAAGAGCCATCAGAGTCGGCCCCCGCCCCGCTCATGACGCCCGAGACGGTCGGTTCGCCAGACCGGCATTTTCCGCAGGAAGAACCGAGCTTCCTTGAGAGACGCTCCAAATCCGCGATACCACTCCAGGCCGTATTCGACGAGGGATTCGGACTCAAGTCATTGGATGATCAGTTCCAGTTGCGGATTCGGACGCTGACTCAGATCGACGGAAAGGTTTTCACCCCCGGTGATCAGGAGCCTGCCCGGAGCGGGATCTATATCCCCCGCTTTCGAATTTACTTTGAGGGCCAACTGACGGACATGTTCGAATACGAACTCTCTCTGCAACGCAGCGTCGAAGGAACGTTCGACGTCCTCGACGCGAACGTCAACTTCGTGCAGTCAGAAGCGTTTCAAGTTCGGGTCGGCCGTGCGCTCGTCCCGTACAGCTATGCGTGGTACGACCACCTGGAACAATACTATATCACCCCGGAACGGGGACTCTTTGCCCTGAATTATGGACTCGCTCGCCAGGCGGGCGTCTTCGCGCATGGCAAGGTACTGGAGAAACAGCTTGGCTATGCGGTGGGTGCCACCTTTGGACAGCTTTCCGGACTCGCCGACACCAACACCACCCGCGATGGCGTGGGCTATCTGAACGCCAAGCCGTTCCTGCATTCGGAACGCTTCTCGTGGCTTCGCTTTCTGAATGTCGGTGGATCACTCGCCATCGGTCAACAGGCGTATGAATCGGCTCCTCTGCCACTGCGGACATCGATTCAGACCTCCGAAAACGATGAAGCAGCACAGGCGGCTTCAGCCATCCTGCTGGAATACAAGGAAGGGGTCGTCGCGAAAGGGGAACGGGTCCAGGGGGCACTCCATGCCGCTTTGTACTCCGGCCCGGTCTCGATTGAAGCCGAGTGCTATGCCGCCCGATTCGGCATGGCGGCTCATTCCGGCGGCCCCGTCGTCGGCGTCCCGATCTTCGGCTACGACGTCACCCTGGCGAGTTTTCTCACGGGAGAACGAATCGAAAAGCGAGAGACCGTCGCACCACTCCGCCCGATCACCCGCTCTGGAACCGGGCATGGAGCGGTTGAAGTGTTCGGCCGGTATTCGAACCTGAAACTCGGCCAGCAGGTCTTTTCCGCCGACCTCGCTAACCCGAATGACTGGACGAACAACGCCGGGATCACCGACATCGGCTTCAACTGGTACCTGAATCGTTACGTCCGCATGACGTTCGACTGGCAGCACTCCATGTTCGCCTCGCCTGTGCTGCTCAATAAAGAGAAAGACCTGCGGTCGAAAACCGACGACCTGTTCTGGATCCGCTGTCAGCTCTACTTCTAAATCGTCACCTAAAGCGGCACCGTCGCCCCCCGCCCTCCCCTTGAAGTGGCGACGAGGTTCAAACAGGGCCTTCCAGCTTCAATTCGCGGGGAAGCCCCGAGCCCAAACGTTTGGAAGATTGGGCTCGCCGGAGTGCAGCCTCTTGCTGACACTGCTCAAGCAGTCCCCCTGACGAACCAGGATCAACTCAACTCGGGGCAACGGCAAGTCCGTTCCGCGTTCCCCTACCATTCCACGTTCCCTCAGGGTAGCACGGGTTGCCCGGTCCGCCGGGCTACCCGTGTGCGAAGCACAAGAGGCCTCCCCCCGGAACTCACTACTGTCCCGCCAGACGGCAACTTGGCCCGCGATCGAGAACTCTCCAGCTCGCATCCGGCTGATCGAGCCCCCGGGGTCGCCTTGCTCAGAGCAACACCCATCAGGAGATCTGTTAAATTGAAAAGCGAATCAGAGACCTGGGCATTGGCATGTATTCTCTTGATTACAAAGAACTTATGAACCATTCAGCAACGTTCCAGCGGTGGATCGGGCTGGCCAACTGGCCACCCCCTGGCCAACCGGTGGCCAGTCCCATGTCGTTCATAAATCACGAGTTGTGTCGTTTCGAGGGGGCTGACCAGGAAGATTCCGGGCAGGAAGAAGAAGACCATCTGCCACACAGCGAAAGCAATGGTGCGCATCCCAAGACTGAATTATGCCAGAAGAGTTTGACCAACAACCGATGATCACGGGTGAAAAGGAGCAACTTTTCCGGCGGGGTCCTCGGGGGAGCAGAACTTTGACGAAATCTTTCAAATAGGGTCATCTTTCACGCGTCATTCGGTCGACTGGATGCGCGGGGGATGGTGTGTACCTCGCCATCTTCGGTGCTCGCGACAGGTAGAGGCGGCACAACTGACGGAAATGACAGAACTCAATAACTGATTTTGACAGATTTTGATTGATAGCCGTCAGACCGAAAGATAGAATAGGAAAACTACATGTCCTTGTGAGGGAAACAACCAACGTTTTTCAAGGAAGAGACCATTGGTTATGATCCTCGATCAACGACGTGGCGAAATACTTCAACTTATTGAACAGCAAGGATTTGTGTCTTTACACGAGCTTGTCAACAAGCTGGGCGCAAGTGAATCCACCGTTCGACGGGATTTGGAGTATCTTGACGGAATCGGTCAGATTCGACGAACGCGGGGAGGTGCCGCCTATACAGGCGAGTCACTGACACCGTTCGAAGAACGGCGAAGTCGGGAAACGACGGAAAAAGAAAAGATTGGGAAGGCTGTTGCGGACCTGATCCAGCCGGGTGAGACGATCTTGCTGGATGGGGGAACTACAACGCTGGAAGTGGCTAGGTCGCTGGTCGGCAAACGGTTGCAAGTTGTCACGAACTCGCTGCCGATTGCCAATCTATTAGCGCAGCAGTCGAGTGTCGAATTGATTTTGATCGGTGGATACCTCTATCCGCGTACCGGGGTGGCTCTCGGGCCGCTGGCAGAAGCCTCCCTGGGAGAATTGAACGTCCCTCGCGTGATCATGAGTGCCGGCGGCATCACAGAAAAGGGTCTGTTCAACAGCAACTCGCTGCTGGTTGAGTGCGAGCGGCGAATGATCAAGGCGGCCAAAGAAGTTTGGGTGGTAGCAGACAGCAGCAAGTTTGGTCGGTCGGCCCTGACCTTCCTGTGTGAACTGTCCAGCGTAACGCGAATGATTGTCGATTCAGGTTTGAGTGACGCCTGGCGACGGGTGGTGGAATCAGCGGGCGTTGAGTTGACGGTCATCGACGTATAGGTCAACGGAGAATTTTGCATGGCGACGAATTTGAGTCGGGCGGACATTGAGCAAGTGGTTCGTTCCGTACTTGAGAAGCAGTTGGGCGGATCCTCTTCGGCGAAACCGGTTTCTGCCCCTGCACGGAACCCGCTGCTGGTCAACATTTCGGCCCGGCACGTTCACCTCTCACAAGAACATGTCGAGATCCTTTACGGCCCCGGGGCTCAACTCGAGCCGATGAAGTGGCTGTACCAGGATGGTTTTTTTGCCGCGAAGCAGACCGTGATGGTGGTGGGACCGCGCAAGCGAATGCTGCCGGATGTCCGCGTGCTTGGCCCCTGCCGCCCTTCACAGGTGGAACTGGCCTTCACCGATTCGATTTCTCTGGGGATCGATGCTCCGGTCCGCATCAGTGGCGACCACCACGATACGCCCGGTTGCGTGCTGGTCGGTCCTGTCGGCGTCGTGGAACTGAAAGCGGGCGTCATCCGCGCCATGCGGCACGTCCATATGGGCCCTGCTGACATGGAATATTACGGCGTCAAGAACGGCGACATGATGCACCTGCGAGTCGTCTCGCCCGGTTGCACCACGACACTCGAGGAACTCGTCGTCCGTGGCGATCCAAAAGTCAAACTCGAAGTCCACCTCGACACCGACGAGGGGAACGCAGTCAACCTCACCGCGGCAACCTCAGTGGAACTGATCAAGCCGCACTCCTGTGCGTGTCAGACCCACTAATCCTTGAACTTGTGATTTGTTTCTCTCCCTGAACTGCAAAGGTTATTGACGATGGCTAAGCCAATGGAAGCGCTGGGAATGTTGGAATGCAAAGGTCTCGTCTGCTTGATTGAAGGCGTCGATGCGATGCTGAAATCCGCAAACGTGCAAATGGTCGGCTGGGAAAAGGTCGGCAGCGGGCTGGTCACGGCGTTTGTCGTCGGTGACGTCGCCGCCGTCAAAGCCGCGATTGACGCCGGCGCCAGCGCTGCCAGCAAGATCGGTGAAGTCGTCAGCGTCCAGGTCATTCCTCGTCCGCACGAAGAACTGGCCGGGGTTCTGCCCAAGTCCAAGACAACCACCGCTGACTCAGCGAGCTGAAGCATGGCGAAAGCTGCTTCCGCCAAGTCATCGGCCCGTTCGTCTCGACGGACGGTCAGGTCCAACTCTGCCGCGCTGGCGATGCCGCCAGCTTCGGTTTCCGCTACTCCTCTTCCGCAGAACGGTAAGCCTTCCATGAACGAAGCAATTGGTTTGATTGAAACTAAGGGACTCGTCGCCCAGATCGAAGCTGCGGACGCGATGCTCAAGGCCGCCAACGTGACGCTGGTCAAGCAGATCCAGATCGGCGGGGCCTACATTACGACCGTGATCCGTGGCGATGTCGGTTCGGTTCGTGCCGCTGTCGACGCTGGTTCGGCTGCCGCCTCGAAGATTGGCGAACTCGTCAGCGCCCACATCATCGCCCGGCCGGAAAAAAGCCTGATGGACGCGTTTGTCTAACGCTCCCGGGACGACGGCCTTCGATCGGTGGCGATTCACGACTGACCTCAGGCAACGGACGAAACGGATGCGTTTGACCGCCTTCGATTCCACGTTGCCCGGTTCAGTGCCCCGACGCCACCTGTCTCCATCGAACAGGTTTTCTGCAGGTTCACTGCATCGACAAGGGTTTTCATGAAAGTACTCGTCGCGAATCTGGGTTCGACCAGCTTCAAGTACCGGCTGTATGATCTGCCGAGTGAAGTTCAACTGGCACGTGGAGGCATTGATCGAATCGGTCAATCGGCCAGCGCCTGCTTTGTCGAGATCAACGGCCAGAAACGGGAATCGACGCTTCCCGTCGCTGACCATGCGGCCGCCGTGGGGATGTGTCTGGACCAGTTGACCGACCCGGAACATGGATGCCTGAAATCCGTGAGCGAAGTGGCAGCGATCGGCTTCAAGGCGGTCTTTGCCGGTAACCTCAGCGGCGTGCGTGTTGTCGATGACGCACTTCTGCAGAAGATGGAAGACCTGTCCGATATCGCTCCCGCGCACAATCCGATGTACGCGAAAGCGATGCGACAG
>NZ_DASWWZ010000088.1:0-6572 GCF_036405755.1 Schlesneria sp. | reverse complement strand
TGAGGTTCCCGGACTGCTTCCTTCAATTTGCTTGTACGTCTCGAGGGCACCGAAAAGGTTTTCTGCATCGAACCAGCCACCGACCGTCATCACGGCCGGCCGGATATTTTTCAAGTGGGGGCGGAGGTTTCGTGCCTTCCAGAATTCATCGTACGTCCCATGCTTCATGACCTCGTTCCAGAAGGGGACGTCCCCTTTGTAGTAGCGGGAATCCGCATTCGGCAGGGGGCCGAGTTTCAGGAAGAACTCATAACCGTCCGGAGTGCCATGATCGAATTGATGATCGATCTTTTTTGACGGTTCAGGCCGGTTGTGACCGTGACGCGCCATGAAGTTGAAGACATGCGGAAGCTGCAAGGCTCCGTTATGGTGCCAGTCATCACCGATAAACCAGTCGGCGATGGGGGCCTGTGGCGAGCAGGCGGCAAGCGCCGGATGAGCGTCGATCATTCCCGCGCTGGTATAGAAGCCGGGATACGAAATCCCGTACATGCCAACCTTGCCATTGTGATTGGGCAGGTGCTTGATCAACCACTCGATTGTGTCCCAGGTATCCGTACTTTCATCAATCTGGTCGGGACCGCTTTTGACAGCCAGATGAGGACGCATGTCAACGAAGTCACCTTCCGACATCCAGCGGCCTCGCACGTCCTGGTACACGAAAATGTAGCCTGCTTTGCCGAACAACGTCGAAGGCCCCAGGTTCTCGCGGTACTGGTCAACGCCGTACGGCTTCAAACTGTACGGAGTCCGACTGAGCAGAATCGGGTAAGTCTTCGACTGATCTTTCGGCTCATAGACTGCGGTGAAGAGCGTTTTGCCATCCCGCATGGGGATACGGTACTCGTACTTTGTGTAATTCGCTTTGACGTATTCCCCACCTTGCGCCTGCACCAGACGAGTGGATCCGACCACGGATGCGATCAGTACCAACGTGGTCACCATCGATCGATTTGCTCGAAGCACACAAAGACGAATAACGGCTTGCATCTCGGGAGTATCTCCAGTTGATTGAAGTTAGAATCGTCTCTGGGTTCTGCGGCTAAGGCTACGCTGCACTGTAGAACAGATCGTGACCCCGCAGAAATTCGCAGTCGGATCTGTTTCAGCCTGTCACAGCCTTTTGGGCTTGCCGCGCGGCTTCGACTGCGCAGACTCGTTCAACCATTGTTCAAGCTGGGACGGGTCCTGCACCTGCTTTTGAATCTGCTCCACGTGCGACTCCCAATCATTTTTCGGAGCGGCGTTTTCTGCTCGGACTTCATCCTGAATCGCTTGCGGGCTGACACCCTCAAATTCGTCCAGCCAGAAGCCTACATCCTCTTCCCGTGGCGAATTTGGCGAGACGGACTTTCCCGTGGAACTCACCTGACGATGGGGAGAATCGAGTTCTTTCAGAAAGACCTCGCTATCCATCGCCATTCCGCGCCGCCTGCGGATGGCCGTCTGCAAGCGGTGATCACTCGAAATCACCTTCAATTGACGGGGGGCTGAATGCTGGCTGATCAACGTCTCAATCATTTCATCTGCTTCGTGTCCCGGTTCTGCAAACAGGACGATCATCATTTCATGCGTGTATCGAGCGGGCAGACCCCGCGGAGCGTCCTGTGCATCGAACACAACCGTACACCGTTTCCGCTCTTCCACACTCATGCGACGTGCCAGCTTTGCCAGCAGAGTCAGCCGTTTGTTCGCAAGGTCGCCCGGAGGATGGTAGACACGTGCCAAACCCGCGGCGTGCATCAGGTTGTAGCCGTCGATAATCAGAAATGGGACTGGCATAATCAGTTTTTCGGTCGTAGTGTTTCCGGGAGGGAATTCCCGTTGTATCCCCTTGAATCACGATAGCAAGAATTGTCCCGGACACGATACACTCGTGCCACGAGGCAGAGTGTTTCCTTCAATTCGATGGGACCCTGACGAGTAAAGTCCGTCGGGCAATGTCTCACTGGCTCAAGATCGGAACATCACGTATGTCGTCTCGCTGTATCGCCGTCATCTCCGCAATAGCGTTGATTGCGGTGACCACATCAGCGAGGGCTGATATCAAGCTGCCTGGCATTTTCAGCGATCATATGGTCCTGCAGACGGGCAAGGAAGTCCCCTTCTGGGGTTGGGCCGAGCCAGGTGAGGAAGTGACGGTGACGATCACTTCCAAGGACCCCGGTGATACGACGAAGCCCGAATCTGCGAACGTGGTAACGGCCGCCGACGGCCGCTGGAGTCTCCGTCTTCCCGGCCGCAGTAAGCCCGCTCAAGTCGAAGTCACGGTCACCGGAAAGAACACCGTGACACTGACCAACGTCCTCTTCGGGGACGTCTGGATCTGTTCAGGCCAGTCCAATATGGAATGGCCCGTCAGCGCATCGCTCAATCATCAGGAAGAGATCGCGGAAGCAAAGTTTCCATCCATTCGATTCTTCAAGGCAGAACGGAGCACCGCGAGGGTCCCGCAGGACGACAATGACGGGAAATGGGTCGAATGTTCGCCCGATTCGATCGGAGGAATGAGCGCCGTGGCCTATTTCTTCGGTCGCGAATTGCACCAGCGACTGAAGCGACCGATCGGCCTGGTTCAGCTGACGCATGGAGGTTCCATCTGTGAAGCATGGACCAGTCAGGCGGCTCTCAAGTCTGACGAAGACTTCGCCAAAATCCTCGAACGAGCCGAACGCGCGAGCACCGATCCCAGCCAGGCCAACAATCCCAACCGAGCGTCTGTCCTGTACAACGGCATGATCGCTCCGATTCAGGGATACGGGATCAAAGGAGCCATCTGGTATCAGGGCGAATCCAACACGGGGCGTGCGTTTCAATACCGCAAGTTGTTTCCTCTGCTGATCAGCAACTGGCGGCGGCAATGGGGGCTGGGAGACTTTCCGTTTCTGTTTGTGCAACTCCCCAACTACGTTCCTGAAAAATCGAAACCCGATCGACCGGACGAACCTGAAGAGAGTGCGTGGGCGGAATTACGCGAGGCGCAACTGATGTCTCTGTCCGTCCCCCGAACGGGGATGGCGGTGACGATCGATGTTGGCGAACCGAGGGACATTCACCCCCGAAACAAGCAAGTTGTGGGCAAGCGACTCGCCCTTGCTGCACTTCAGGTGGCATACGGACAAGACATCGTTGCGAGTGGACCGCGGTACAAATCGATGAAGGTCATGGAAAGTACGATTGAGCTTGAATTTCAGGACATCGGCGACGGATTAGTTGCCCAAGGGGGCGACCTGCGAGGTTTTGCGATCGCGGGGGCCGACAAGAAATTCGTCTGGGCCACTGCCCGAATCGAAGGGAACGTCGTCCGCGTTTCATCGTCCGAGGTACCAGCGCCGGTTGCTGTCCGGTACGCCTGGGGCGACAACCCGGACGGGAATCTTTTCAACGGAGCCGGACTGCCCGCATCCCCGTTCCGCACCGACGACTGGGCAGGAATCACTCATCAGAACCGGTGATCGTGACTGTCTGATTCATAGACGCCAGTGATCCATCAAAACGAATACAATGGTTTGCAAAGGAACACTGTCGACCGTTTCGTCGCGGCCCATTTTGCGCTAGAATGTGCAAAGTGGATTATCCGGTTGCCCTTCTACAATGGATTGCGAATGAGTCACTCTGCTGTTCCCAGCCCACACATGGAGAAACGCACTAACAGTGAGACGACCATTTCGTCGATTGACGGTGATCTGCTTTACCGGGGCTATCCTGTTTCAGAGCTGGTCGAAGAATCCAGTTTTCTGGAAACGACCTTCCTGATCGTCCAGGGCAACCTTCCCTCGCAGGAACAGCTCGCCGATATGCAGGCCGTCATGAGCGAAGCGGCCGTTCTCGAACAAGACATCGTCAACTTTATCGAGCGTTTACCGCTGAACGTCCCTGCGATTGATATTCTGCGGACCGGAGTCAACCTGCTGGCGTTATCGGATGCTTACGAAGAAGAGCTCTCTCCGAATGACGTGTGGGAAACGCTGCAACGGTTGCTCGCCCAGTACCCGTTGCTGCTGGCGACACGCCACCGGATTGCCCGAGGGCTCGAGCCGGCCGAGCCGCGCGACGATCTGAGCTACGCTGGATATCTCTACTGGAGCCTGACCGATCGCGAGCCGTCACCCCTGGCAGAGCGAGCCCTTGACGCCTTCTTGATCCTCAGCGCCGAACACGAGCTCACCCCGTCGACGTATTGTGCACGGATCGTGGCGTCAACTCGATCCGATTTTCTGTCATCTGTCATCGCGGGGATCTGTGCCATGAAGGGGGTCTGGCATGGTGGTCCCGGCCGTCAGGCCATCGACATCCTCGAAGCAGTCGAATCTCCGGCTGCCGCACCCTCGATCGTCCGAGCGGTTCTCAAACAGTACGAACGGATGCCGGGCTTCTGGCATCGAGTTTACCGGACTTCAGATCCCCGGTCGGAGTTGCTCCGTCCCATCTGCCGGGACGTCGCCGTTGAAGTCGGCAAAATGAATATGGAAGAGGTCTCATCAGCCATTGAATCCGCTGTCTGGGACGAACAGCAGTTTCTGCCCAGCTATGACTGGCCCGCAGCGCGAATGCTGCATTATCTGGGGCTGGATTCTGACTTATTCGTGCCGCTGTTTGTGATCAGCCGGACGGTGGGCTGGGCCGCTCATTTCATCGAGCAGCAGCAGACTCCGCAGCCGATCAGACCACGTGCCGTCTATGTCGGCCAGCCGGAACGCCCCTTTCTTCCCCTTTCCGAGCGCGGCTGAAAAACCCTAACGCAAGCCTGCCGCGAAGATCCTCACCGGTCGGTTCCAACCTGACTCATGTCGGGAAAATCGCCGTAAATCGAGAAGGCGGCAAGGGATTTCCAGTCCGACTGTTCCGATTGCGACCGGATGAATCAGGAAACGAATTCCGTTTTCCCGCCGAACAATCCTTCACTGCACTCCACGGCTCAACTAGAGTGGAGATGAACTTGATTCGTTCCCGCTGGAAAATCAGTAAACAAGAGAGTCGTGAGTACATCATCCATGTACGGGTTTCAACGCTGTATCGCCCCCCTGTGCCGCTCCACCTTCGATGTGACCGAAGTCCTCACATCCTGCCCGGATTGCGGTTCACTGCTTGATATCGATTATGAATGGGACAAACTTCCCATTCCCAAGTCGATGCGCGAGTTCGAGTCTCGCTGGGCGAATCGCCGCGATCCGCTCGACTTCAGCGGAGTCTGGCGGTTTCGAAACCTGCTTCCGTTTGCAGCGGACAAAGACATCGTCACGATCGGCGAAGGTCAGACAATTCTTCAGCAAAGCCAGGCGGTCGGAAAATACGTCGGCATGAACGCCGGAGGTCTCTACCTCCAATACGAAGGCCTGAACCCTTCGGGCAGCTTCAAAGATAATGGCATGACAGCGGCATCAACCCATGCCCGGATGGTCGGTGCGAAGGTCGCAGCCTGTGCGTCGACGGGGAACACCAGTGCCTCACTGGCGATCTATGCGAGCACGACACAGGTGTTTCGCGTCGTCGTCTTCGTGGGGAGCGGTAAGATTGCCTACGGAAAGCTGTCGCAGGCACTGGACTATGACGCCAAAACGCTGCAGATTCTCGGCGACTTTGATGATGCGCTCGAGCGAGTCCGTGAGGTCGCGGGTGAACGTGGAATCTATCTGTGTAACAGTGTGAACCCGTTCCGTCTGGAAGGCCAGAAAACAATTATGTACCGGGTTCTCGAGAGCCTGAACTGGGAAGTCCCCGACTGGATCGTCGTCCCGGGGGGAAACCTCGGCAATTCCTCAGCCTTCGGCAAAGCGTTCACGGAACTGAAAGCACTGGGCCTGATCGATCGAATCCCGCGACTGGCGGTGATCAATGCGGCCGGCGCCAATACCCTGTATCAGCTTTATGAGGAACGCGGAGTGCGCTGGGACGGCGGGATGTCCGACGACGGCACGACAGACGCCTTCTTCAAAACCATGGATGCAGAGAATCGGAAGGCCTCAACACTCGCCAGCGCCATCGAAATCAATCGCCCTGTGAATCTGAAGAAATGTCTCCGTGCACTTCAGCAGTGCGACGGGGTCGTCCGACAGGTGACGGACCAGGAAATTCTGGACGCCAAGGCTCAGGTCGGTGCCGGTGGATTTGGTTGTGAACCTGCAAGTGCCGCGAGTGTCGCCGGTGCCAGAAAGCTGCGGGCAGAAGGTGTCATCGCGCCAAGTGATCGCGTTGTCTGCATCCTGACTGGCCACCAGCTCAAGGATCCTGACGCGACCGTCGCCTATCACTCTGGCGACCAGGCCTTGTTCAGCGAGAAACTGGGCAAACGAGGTGTTGAGCGGGCCGAATACGCGAATAGCCCGGTGGTTGTGGAAAACAACCTTCAGAAGATCATCGACGTGCTGAATCAGCAGGGTTGATTGAATCTGCGGTCACAAGCCCTGTCGCAATTGCGTCAGGGCTATTTTTTTGTGCGCCTGGCATGTTGTGTTTCTCGGAGATGCAAGTTCTCTACGGGCCGTGATGACCGGAACCGTGAGCTGTAGGACAGGGTGCCCGCCGCGAGGCGGGATCTGAAGGGAGCCGAAAGCGAAACTTGGACTCGACGA
>NZ_DASWWZ010000087.1:0-11839 GCF_036405755.1 Schlesneria sp. | reverse complement strand
AGCACGATCGATCGGATGGCATCCACGTTTGGACACTTAGTCAGGACGGGCCTTCGGGGGTGTGAGGTCGATGGCGAGGAAACGCGTTACTGGGTAATCTCGGTCGAGTTTGCCCCCCCGGAGCTTTAGACAGGCAAACGAATGTTGACCGAATTGTCAGAATAGTTACAATCGGTACTCACGGAAGATTCGGAAGGTTCCGCACTATCAACGGATGACGAAGAATCGGCATAGTGGATAGTGAACGGGTGAATTCATGGATCGCGAATTCGCCACCTTCTTGTTCGACAAACTGTGGAAGCGGGTCTCTCACGAGGTGTCGGGAGATCTCTTTCAGCCCGGGGACATCCGCGGGCGCGCCCCTGCAAAGGATGGAGGAGCTGCCGTATGAAAACTGTTTTTACAACCGGCGAAGCCGCCAAGATCTGCAAAGTCAGTCAGCAGACAATCATTCGCTGTTTTGACTCGGGACAGCTGCGCGGCTTTCGCGTCCCCGGTTCACGTTTTCGCCGGATTCCTCGCGATATTCTCTATCGGTTCATGAAAGAGAACAGCATCCCTACGGATGCCCTCGAAAGTGGTCGGCGCAAGGCCTTGATCGTTGACGACGACGTGGAACTGGTCGAACTGATCCGGGATGCGCTGGAAGCAGACGGCCGATTCGAGATTCGCGTCGCCAACAACGGCTTCGATGCAGGTATGATGGTCAAGGAATACCGTCCTGACATCATCGTTCTCGACGTGATGCTGCCCGATATTAACGGCAAGGAAGTTTGCCAGCGGGTTCGTATGGACTCGGCCCTCGACGGGACAAAGATCATCTGTATCAGCGGGATGGTCGAGCAAGACAAGATTGCGGACCTGAAACTCTCTGGAGCGAACGACTTCATGCAGAAGCCATTCGAAATCGAAGCTCTGGTGGAACGGATGTGCAAATTGCTGGATGTCGAACCGGTTGAGGCATAAGCTCGATCGGATGTTTGAATATTGATGAGGTTGAGGACGATGGCGCGCCATCGTCCTCAATCTCATTTTATGACTGGGCTCAGTCCAGTACGTGGTCGGTGACTGTCGGTTGGTCCAAGCGTCTTCCCAAAATTCACTTCGATGAAGAGTGCTATTGTAATGTCTGCCCCCCTCCAGACGTATGCCACACGCGACTGAGAAAACGAGGCTCTGATTGATGGCCGAACCAGCGGAGAGACCCGAGACGCCGATCGACGCGCAGAAAATCTTCGTGCTGCCCGACAGGGACCGACTTGAGGCCCTGGCGGAATTCGCCGCGGGGGCAGGCCACGAGATTAACAATCCGCTGGCGACCATCATCGGACGGGCCCAGATGCTGTTGAAAGAGGAACGGGATCCTCAACGACGACAAATGCTCATGTCCATCGGCGCCCAGGCGTATCGCGTTCGGGACATGATCGGTGACGCGATGTTGTTTGGAAGGCCTCCTCAGCCTGAGCCACGGGCCGTCCTGCTGAGCGAGATCGTGGCACAGGCCATCACCAGGCAGGCCGAGTTGCTCGCCAGTGGCAGATGTCAGGTCGTGAACAAGGTCCCGGAGTCCCTGTCTCTGCACGCCGATCCGACACAACTGGCCATCGTCGTTTCCGAATTGATGCGAAATGCTGTCCAGGCGATGCATCCGGAGGGCGGTGTCATCGAAATTTCGGCCCAGGCTCAATTGTCTCAGGCGGTGATCGAAATCACTGACTGTGGGAAAGGCTTTACGGAGATCGAACGTCAGCACGCATTCGACCCGTTCTTTTCTGGTCGACAGGCAGGGAGAGGACTCGGTTTCGGCCTGTGCAAATGCTGGCGAATCGTGGACCAGCATCGAGGGCAGATCGAGATTATGTCAGATCCCGGGGGACCGACGACCGTGAGAATCCTCTGGCCGTGTGCCGAAAAAATGTGAGCCATTTTCGTCATCACGTGGAAGAAATGCGTCGATTTTTGACACACGTAGCGATCCGTGCCAGCGATTAATCCGATTTTCGGTCCCGGACAGGGTTGATAGGTTGTTCTGGAGGTCCCACCAATCGAAACTAGTGGTGATTTCTCGTGACCAACGCCGATCATTATTTTCGGCGGAGCCAGCGGTGACCGCTGGCCCAAGACCCGTTAAATTCTGTGTAGTTGACACAAGTTTTTAAACTTCGCCAAATTGCCAAATATTGAGAGTCTTCAAATGCCATCACGCGGCAAGCTGCAGGGGATCTTCACACCAAACATCGTCCCTCTGAACTCGAGAGGTGAAATCCATGAGAGTGAACTGCGACGGTATGTCGACTGGCTGATCGAAAAAGGGGTGCATGGCCTCTATCCGAACGGCTCGACGGGTGAGTTCACGCGATTCACGGTGGAAGAGCGAATTCGGATCATGGAGATCATCTGCGATCAGGTCCGTGGACGGGTTCCGGTGCTCGCCGGGGCGGCCGAAGCCAATGTGAAGGAAACCGTTCGGGCCTGTGAGAAGTACTACGAGCTGGGTGCCACCGCAGTCGCGATCGTGGCTCCCTTCTACTACAAGTCGAGCCCTCGCGCGGTTTACGCCTACTTCAAGGAAATTGCGGATAACACGCCGATCGACGTGACGCTGTACAACATCCCCATGTTTGCCAGCCCCATCGACGTGCCAACCGTCAAGCGACTCGCCGAAGACTGCCCCAAGGTTGTCGGGATCAAGGATTCTTCCGGCGATATCCCGAACATGATCCGCATGATTCAGGCGGTTCGTCCTTCACGTCCGGAATTCAGTTTCCTGACCGGATGGGACGCCGCTCTGATGCCCATGCTGCTGATTGGCTGCGACGGGGGGACCAACGCCAGTTCGGGTGTTGTCCCTGAGCTGATGCGAAAGCTGTACGATCTGACGCTCGCGTACCGGATCGACGAAGCCCGCGAATTGCAGTACGACATCGTCACCTTGTTCGATGCGATGCTGTTCTCGGCCGAGTTTCCTGATGGATTCCGTACGGCAGTCCGCTTGCGTGGCTTTGAAACGGGTGTCGGACGTCAGCCTCTCAGCGACGATCAGCAGGCTGATCTGGCCAAACTTGCCGACAAACTTCAGTGCATGCTCTCACAACACGGCTTCACGGACGAACCGCTTTCCGGTTGTTCCACGGGGCTGGGAGGTTCGTCCAATCCGGGCGAAGTTTCCACGATCGTTCACGCGGTCGTAGCAGAACTGAAACGTCGCGGCCTGGCATGAGGTCTGACGGAAAAGTTCTGGTTCCGAGGCAGGTGGACAGGATGAGCACGATTATCGCCCGTCGCATCCGTCTGCGTTCGTGAGCTGACTCGACCGGGGACGAGACAATTTGAGGGCGGTGCCGTTGCCGGCATCGCCCTCTTTGTCGTAAACGTGCAACGAAGCTGCGACATTTCCTGGCGAGATGGTCCGCGAGCGAGGATAGGTCCACGTCGGATCTCGCGGCCCCCCTTCCCTGCTCTCGTCAATCAAACCTGGTCGGATGCCGCGTCGAATGAATTTGCTCTGCGGTCGCAAGGCAAGACGCTCGATCGTGCTGAAGGTCGCCGTTATCCGGGAGAGAACAGCTTGTAAGTCTTGTATCCGCCGCCGATATTGACCACGTCGGTGAACCCGGATTGCAGCAGGATCCGGGTCGCCAGATAGCCTCGTTGACCTACCTGACAGTACACGGCGATCGGCTTGTTCGCTGGCAGTTCTTTCAATCGCTCGCGCAGGTCGTCGACCGGAATATTGACGGCTCCCGGAATCGCTCCTTGTGAGAATTCCTGCGGCGTGCGGACATCGATCAGGTAGGGACGTTGATCGGACGCAGTGGCCAGCAGCGATTCCACGTCCGTCTGGGGATGGTCCCCTCGGATCAATCCGCTGGCCACGAATCCCGCCATATTGACCGGGTCTTTTGCCGAGCCGAACTGAGGCGCGTAGGCCAGTTCCATCTCTTCGAGGTCGAATACCGTCATCCGTGCCTGAATCGCCACAGCCAGCACATCAATCCGTTTATCGACCCCCTCACCACCCACGGCCTGAGCTCCCAGGATGAGGCCATCCTTCGGGTCGAACAGGAGCTTGATCGTCATTGGCTGAGCGCCAGGGTAGTAGCCAGCGTGATGAGCGGGATGGACGTAGATCTTGCGGAACGAGCGATTGGTGAATCGCAGAGTTTTCTCAGAGGCACCCGTCATGGCAATGGTTTTGCCGAAGAAGCCAATAATGGCTGTTCCCTGTGTTCCCCGATAGCGACTCGAACGTCCGAAGACATTCTCAGCGGCGATGCGGCCCTGACGGTTGGCAGGACCGGCGAGCGGAACTTGAGTCGGCTCGCCACTTCCAAAGTCTTTGACTTCGATGGCATCTCCCACTGCATAGATATCTGGATCGCTGGTCAGCAGTGTGTCGTTGACCTGGATTCCGCCGCGAGGACCGACGTGTAGTCCCGCATCGATCGCAAGCTGGTTTTCGGGGCGAACACCAATTCCCAGCACAACGAGGTCAGCGGTAAGGTGCTGCCCCGATTTCAGATGAATCATCAGGCCTTCGGACTGCTGCTCGAATCCTTCCGCCGTATTGTTCAGCAGCAGCGTCACACCCTTCTCTTTCAGTACCTGTTCGAGGGGTGCAGTCATCTCTTTGTCGTAAGGTGACAACAACTGATCCTGGGACTGGACGACGGTGGTGGGAATCCCCTTGTGGACGAAGTTTTCCACAAGTTCCAGCCCAATGAACCCACCGCCGACAACGACAACGTGCCGAACTCCCGCGTCGACCGCAGCTTTAATCCGGTCCACATCCTGCAGGTTGCGAAGAGTGAGGATTCCCGGCAAGTCCACCCCCGGGATGGGTGGTTTCATGGGGGCGGCCCCGGGAGCGAGGATGAGTTTGTCGTAGGACTCTTCGTAAACACGTCCTGACGCCTGTTCACGAACGACGATCGTCTTCGCCGCTCGATTGATTTTTTCGATGTTAGAGCTGGTCCGTACATCGAGACGGAATCGGCTTTTCAACCGTTCACTGGTCGTGACCAGCAACTTGTCCCGGTCGGCGATGGTGCCGCCGACATAGTAGGGAAGACCGCAGTTCGCGAACGAGACATCGGGGCCTCGCTCAAAGACGATGATCTCAGCAGATTCGGAAAGTCTACGGGCACGGGCTGCGGCCGAGGCTCCCCCAGCGACACCACCGACAATCAGCAGTTTCATGGATCGTCCGTTCTGTTGGCTCAGTTTGTCTGGCACGTGCCCGAATCGGATTGACATTGATTCCACGGCATCCTGGCCAGAATCATTCCCATTCCGCAAGTGTCCGTGATTCCGGCAAAAACGAGTCCGGCACCAACGAACGCAGACAGTCCGTAGAAATAGGGATGCACGAACCAGCCGAGCACGACCCCGGTGAGAACGAGCGAACCGGCCGCGATTCGGACCTGCCGTTCAAGCGACATGGCTTTCTTGCCGCGCACGACGGGAAGCCCGGCTGCGACACAGGCGCTCGTTCCCCCTTCGACATTGACCACGTTGGAAAATCCGGCTTTCACGAACTTGTCACATGCCTGCTGACCCCTGCTTCCGGACTTACACACGATATAGAGGGGTTCGTCCCCCGATCCCTTCCGCGACTTCATCAGAGCGGCAGGATCAAGCTGGTCGAGAGGCACGTTTCGGGCGATGTCGACATGGACTTCACGAAACTCAACAGGCGTTCTGACATCGATCAGTTCGACGCTTTTCCCCTGCTGACGAAGTTCCGCAAATCTGGCCGGTGAGATACTCGATGCACCCATGGTAAGCTCCTGTAGTTTCCTGACATCACGCAGAACGGAAGCCTCGCGTCGTTCCTCATCGCGAGAGGAGACGGAGTTATTCCGATTCGCTGCCAAACCGCCCTTCGATGCATGCCATCAGGTCTGAAAGATGAGACTCGATGACTTTGTAGTACGTTTTCCGTCCCTCTTTTTCGCTGACCATAAATCCGCAACGCTGCATCAATCGCAGGTGTTCAGACGCCATGTGACTGGGGATTCCGCATGCTTCGGCGAGTTCCCCAACCGTATAGCGTCCATGCAGCAACATCTGCACGATCAAGAGGCGATGCGGGTGGGCAAGCGTCTTGAGGCACTCGGCAGCTCGTTCCCACGATTCCATCGACAGATTTTTGGGGATGTTGGTCGTGGTCTTCATCTACGTTCCTCATTGACCAAGGTATCGGAACATTTCGACAGGTCAATCAGTTTTTCCGGACGCGACAACGCAGGAGAAACGGTTTATTCACGGAATGATTTGGAAACAAAAGGGTTACTTTGTCAGCCCAGCACCGCCCGGCAACTTGTGCCCGAGCTTGTCCCGTTTTGTGGCGAGGTAGAATTCCCGCTGTTTTTCCGTCGGGGCGATAATCGGAATCTGCTCGACCACCGTCAGGTCAAAACCCGGGAAGGCATTGATCTTTTGCGGGTTGTTGGTCAAAAGTCGAACGGACGACAGGCCCAGATCCTTCAGAATTTGCAGCCCAACCCCGTAATCGCGCGAGTCGGCTTTGAAGCCCAGCTTGTGGTTCGCTTCTACGGTGTCATAACCCTGGTCCTGTAACTGGTACGCTTTCAGTTTCGCCAGCAGGCCAATTCCCCGCCCTTCCTGAGGAAGGTAGATGACCGCGCCGGTTCCTTCCGTGTTGATCATTCGCATGGCCATGTGCAACTGGTCGCCGCAATCGCACCGAAGCGAATCCAGGACGTCACCGGTGAAACAGGAAGAGTGGACTCGTACCAGGGGCGCTGGAACGGACTGAAGATCACCCCAGACAATCGCGAGGGGTTGTTGATCTTCGTGCTGCACGCTGTAGGCAATCACCTTAAATTTGCCGTAGTCACGCGTTTCGAAGGGCGTTTCGACCTCGCGCGTCACCAGTTGCTCACGGCGGCGGCGGTAGCGGATGATCTGGTCAATCGAAATCAGCGGAATATTGAGCTTGCGAGACAGCGACGAAAGTTCTTCAAAGTCGGCCATCCCTCCACCCTGTTCGCTCAGGATTTCGATCAGGGCACCGACCGGCTTCATGCCTGCCAACCGCATCAGGTCGACAGTCGCTTCCGTGTGTCCGGTCCGCCTTAAAACACCTCCATCCTTTGCCAGCAGCGGATTGAGGTGACCGGGCCGAACAAAGTCGGCAGCCTGGCAAGTTGGATCGCTCATCGCCAGAATTGTCTTCGCGCGATTATCGGCACTGACCCCACTGCCGGCATCCCGATGATCAACGGGGGTCATGAACAGTGTCTGGTTGGGAGCGGTGTTCTTCTGACTATCGACGATCGGTGACAACCCCAGCCGATCCGCGGTTTCCTGCAAGACAGAAACACACAACAGCCCTGCACCGTAGCGCAACATGAAACTGACGAGTTCAGGAGTAATCTTCTCCGCTGCGCAAACGAAGTCACCTTCGTTCTCTCGTTCTTCCGAATCGACGACAATGACCAGGCGGCCGGACTTGATCGCGTCGAGTGCATCATCAATGCTGGAAAAGGGATCGGAAGTCGAAGAGGCGTCGATCGTCATTTGCATTTGCCGAAAAAACGGAAAGTGGGAAGCATCATTGCGAGGAATTGTAGGCGGGAGGACCACCGATGTGAGGATCGAACGAGCGGAATTCAAGATTCGACCTGTCGGCCGCCGCACTTCTGAGCGGGCCGACAGGTGATTCCTGATCAGGGGTGGCTACGTTCGATCCGGGCACATCGATCATCATTTCGCCAGGTCGACGCAAAGCAGTTCCTTGTCATTGCGAACGTACATTCGCTTGTTGGCGAAAGCAGGAGCACACCAGACGACGTCACGACCGAACGCCGTGTTGGTGGCATCGATCACATGCGATCGAGAGAGCTCGGTGAAGCCTTTCGGGGTCAATTGACCGATAATCAGGTCTCCGGTTTCTGCAAACATCCAGAACTTGTCGGTGGAACCTGAACGAACCAGGAAGACTGTCCCGCTGCCCACTTTGCGTTCACCCAGAGGCTGCGGAGTGGTCCAGGTGATCTTGCCGCTCGGGATTTCAAAGCATCGTAAATCACCGCTCTGATCCAGACCGTAGACCTTTCCGTCCATCAGGAATGGCTGTACGTTCACGGGAGAAATTCCCCGTTTCGCCTGATCTCGCCACACCGTTTTCGCGCCGGGTTTATCGGCCGCTAATTCGATCAGGATGTTCTTGTTGTTATATCCGCCGACGAACAGGTGGTTTCCATGGTGAATCGGCGTCATGATGATCGAGCCGTTGTCACCCTGGTAGTCCTGTTTCCACAGTTGCTTGCCAGTTTCTGGATCAACAGCGTAAATCGAATCGGGACTGCACAGCACAAGCTGACGGACACCAGCCTGCTGGATGATCAGCGGGGGGGAATAGCCTTGCTCACTCGCGGTCCCGGTTCTCCAGATCTCTTCGCCCGTGTTCTTGTTCAGAGCGACGCAGTGGGAACCTTCACCTCCCGCGATCACAATAAACTTATCACCGTCGATCAACGGCTGGCTGGCGTATCCCCAGAGTGCCGCTTTCGTCTTGTATGTTTCTTTGAGGTTCTTTGCCCAAAGCACTTTCCCATCGTCTGCGTTCAGGCAGGCAAGTTGCCCTTCGGCCCCTTGGGCGTACACCTTCCCCTCATGAACCGTGGGGGTACTGCGGGGTCCAGCAGGGTAAGAAATGGAATAGGTTTCAGGGTGAGGCTGTGACCACAGCAATTTGCCCGTCTTTTCGTCCAGGCACAGCAGGCGCTCGGTCCCGGTCGAAGCCTTGCGGTCAAAATTGTCGATTTTGACATCGTCATCAGTGACATAGTCGGTCACATAGACTTTTCCGTTCGCTACGGCAGGACCTGAGTATCCCCCAGCCACCGGGGCTCGCCAGACAATTTTAGGCGTTTCCGGCAACGTTTCGACGAGGCCTGTTTCACGCCAGACGTTGTCTCGTTGAGGACCCATCCACTGCGGCCAGTCGTCTGCACGAGCGACGGTGGAAGTGAGAAGAATCAGGCATAGCCAGTTGCGTGACATAGTTCAATCCTGAGTTGTGAAGGAAGCCAGACGGTCGAATCTTAGCATGGGGGGGGATTTTTCGTCATCTGTGCAAGGCGGAAAGCGAACCTCGCCGTATCTCCACCCACAGCGGAGATGCCACACGGGGGAGTACGTTGTCATGCCGGAACGGGTGTGCCGATTTGAAAATGCCCCGTGAAACCTCACGTCACGGGTCTGGTTCGGTCGGTCCTCTCACCGAATGGGGGGCGACTACACAATTCAGGAGCGCGCCGCAGGAACTCGTCGTCCCCCGCGGAAAATTTCCGCTGAGACCTACAGCGATTGCAATGCGTTAAGCAGTCTGTCAATTTCGCCAGACGTGTTGTAGTGCATCAATCCGACACGAATGACGCCGTCAGGTTCGAGTCCCAGGTTTTCGGTCACTTGAAGCGCGTAGAAGTTACCGTGGCCGACGAACAGTCCCTCCTGCCCCAGTCGGTCAGCGACGTCAATCGCTTTAAACCGGTCGTGCACAAAACTGACCGTGGGGGTGCGATCGGCGAGACGATCAGGGCTCGTCAGTCCAAAGACCTTCAGTTCGGGAATTGTCAGCAACCCATTAATCAACTTTGCACTCAGATTACGCTCGTAGGTGCCGATGGCCGCATACGCTGAGCGTAATCGATCTCTGAGTGATGTGGCGGAATTGTCGACCTGCTGTCCCAGGGCTGCCAGGTATTCGACGGCACTCTTCGTTCCTGCGATTCCTTCGAAGTTCTGGGTTCCCGTCATCCACCGACCGGGCAGCGTTTCGGTGACGGGCCGCAGCTTGTACGGAGTCAGCGACGTTAACAGGTCCCGTTTTCCGTACAGGACGCCGACGTGGGGGCCGAAGAACTTATAGGCCGAACAGGCCAGCCAGTCGCAGCCCCACTCTTCGACGTCGGGAAGACTGTGCGGGGCATAGTGGACGGCATCCAGAAAGACCTGAGCTCCAACGGAGTGTGCTCGCTTACAGATTTCCTGAACTGGATTCAGGGTTCCGACGAGATTCGATGCGCAGCCCACGGCGACCAATCGGGTCCTGTCGGAAAGTTTCGAATACAGGTCTGCCAGGTCGAGTGTGCAATCGGATTTGTGAAAATCGACATACCGGACAACGGCTCCCGCGTCTTGTGCCGCGAGCACCCACGGAGTGACATTGCCATCATGGTCCAGACGAGTCACGACGATTTCGTCACCGGCCTGCCATGTTCGACTGAGGGCGCGGCTGAGGGCGAAGGTGAGCGTCGTCATATTCGCGCCGAAGATGATGGATTCAGGATGAGCCGCGTTGAGAAAGACTGCCAGCGTCTCGTGCGCCGACTCCAGCAACTCGTCACTCTCTCGGGCAGTTGCGTACTGTCCGCCCCGATTGGCGTTGGTGTGGAGAAGGTAATTTCCAATCGATTCGGCGACGCGTGATGGGACCTGGCTTCCCCCCGGTCCATCAAAATAGGCCGCAGGGTGGCCGGAGACTGTGCGGCGAAGTGCAGGAAACTGATTTCGGCACCAGTCAATCGGAAAGTCGGTGGCTGAACCCATTCAGGTTGTCCGTGAAAGAGAGGGAATACAGAGTGAGCATGGCAGTCAGTGAGTCACTCTTCGCGACGATAATGGCCGGCTATTCAAATTGCCACTCGTCAGAAGCGACGGGCCGGCTGCGGCTTCACGGGGGGGTGGTGCTCTGTGGGAGGCAAGTCACTCCGTCGAATGATCGTTCTCTGCGCCATCATCAACTGCTCCTTTTCCGCAGCAGATCACAGAAGCGAGCTGGAGTCTCGGAACGGTGGTGCTTCCGATGACGTTATTGTTTCAGAGAATCGTTTGCGTATACTTTTTGTTATGGCCCGTGAAATTCGGAAAATGCTGGTCCTTCTTACTGTCGGCGGAGAACTGCGATGCACGCTCTCATGATCAGTCTGGCGTTGTTTGGGCAGGCCGAATTGGACAATCTTCCCCTTCCTCCCGCCCCCGCCCCGGTCGCTGCGGCAGCTCCCTCCCCCGCGACAGCCGAACAGGTCGAAGATTTACGGGCGTGGTTACTGGCTCAGTTGATCGTCGATATGTCATTCGATCCTCAGAAGTCTGCGGAAGTGGAACGGATGCTGGGGCGGATGAATGAACGACAGGTCCGCGCTCTGGTCGCGGCTTATCGAGAGCGAGCTGCTCAAAAAGAGCAGAAACCCCGCGTTCAAATCGAAACCGGCGAACAACCGGCGATGGACCAGGCAAAACTGGATCTGCAGCAGGCGGAAGCTTACCGGGACCATCTGAAACGGGAGTACAACCGACGTCTGCTTGAAGGGCAGATGACACAGAATCTGGTGAGACAGAACCTGATCAACAGCCAGCAGGTGATGCTGATGTCGAATGGAGCCTACGGGTACAATTCGTTCGGTGTCGGCGGGTTGGGCTGGGGAGTCGTCAATTACGGCGGGTTCGGATTTGGTGCCCCCGGTTTTATGAGCCCTGTGATCTATGGAAACACGGGTTTCGGCGGGTGGGGTGTCTGGTAATCTACTGCTGGCAGTAAGTGATCGGAGTCTCTCCGAGACTGTCTGAATCAGTACTGTCTGAATCAATGGAGTGAGTCCCGCACATCTGCGTCGCGGGGGTTTTGAGTCTGGTGAGAGGATGACAATGTCGAGTGCTTTACGTGTGCTGTTGACGGACCGTGCCTGGCCTGATGCGGAGATTGAAAAGAAGATTCTGGGGGCCGCCAGGGCAGAACTGGTTGAAGCAACTGCCACGGATGAAGCGACACTCATTGGCCTGGCAAAAGACGTTGACGCCATTGCGA
>NZ_DASWWZ010000086.1:0-13052 GCF_036405755.1 Schlesneria sp. | reverse complement strand
TCGCAGGTTCGAAATCATCGTGTTGATGTTGTCTTTGAGTTCGGCGACCTCGCCGCGCGTCTCAACCTGAATTGAACGAGTTAGGTCTCCCTTCGTCACGGCGGTAGCCACCTCAGCGATCGCACGGACCTGCGTCGTCAGATTTGCGGCTAGCAGGTTGACGTTTCCAGTCAGATCCTTCCAGGTCCCTGCAGCACCGGGGACGTGAGCCTGACCTCCCAGTCGCCCTTCGACACCCACCTCACGGGCTACGTTCGTTACCTGATCGGCAAACGTTGCGAGGGTGTCCGTCATGTTATTAATCGTGTCCGCCAGAGCGGCAACTTCCCCCTTGGCCTGCACCGTCAGACGCTGCGTCAGATTGCCATTCGCGACGGCGGTCACCACCTTCACGATTCCACGAACCTGCTCCGTCAGGTTGGAAGCCATGAAGTTCACATTGTCCGTCAGGTCTTTCCACGTTCCTCCTACCCCCGACACCTGCGCCTGACCACCCAGCTTCCCTTCAGTACCGACCTCACGAGCAACGCGGGTCACTTCTCCGGCGAACGAGTTCAACTGGTCCACCATCGTATTGATCGTGTTCTTCAGCTCCAGAATTTCACCTTTGACGTCAGCGGTGATTTTTCGGTTCAGGTCACCACGCGCCACGGCGGTCGTGACTTCGGCGATGTTTCGCACCTGAGCGGTCAGGTTGGCCCCCATCGTATTCACCGAGTCAGTCAGGTCCTTCCAGGTTCCCGCAACGCCGGGCACAACAGCCTGAACGCCCAGCCGTCCTTCGGTTCCCACTTCCCGCGCCACGCGGGTCACTTCAGAGGCGAACGAGCGAAGCTGCTCGACCATCGTATTGATGGTTTCCTTCAACTGCAGAATCTCACCCCGCACGTCCGCGGTGATCTTCTTTGACAGGTCCCCATTCGCCACAGCGATCGTTACTTCGGCGATATTGCGGACCTGTCCCGTCAGGTTTGATGCCATGGAATTCACGTTATCGGTCAGGTCCTTCCAGGTCCCCGCCACTCCCGGCACCACGGCCTGGCCCCCCAGCTTTCCTTCCGTACCGACTTCCCGAGCCACTCGGGTCACTTCAGAAGCAAACGCCGACAACTGATCGACCATCGTGTTGATGGTTTCCTTCAGTTGCAGGATTTCTCCCTTCACATCGACCGTGATCTTGCGGCTGAGATCTCCGCGGGCGATGGCCATCGAGACATCGGCGATGTTGCGGACCTGCCCCGTCAAGTTCGACGCCATAGAGTTGACGTTGTCAGTTAGGTCCTTCCAGGTGCCGGCCACGCCCGGAACTTGTGCTTGCCCTCCCAGTTTCCCGTCGGTCCCCACCTCACGCGCGACGCGACTGACCTCGGCTGCGAACGATCGAAGCTGGTCCACCATGGTGTTGATGGTTTCTTTCAGCTCCAGAATCTCGCCCCGCACATCGACGGTAATCTTCTTCGAGAGGTCACCGTTCGCGACGGCAATGGTCACGTCTGCGATGTTGCGGACCTGATTGGTGAGGTTCGACGCCATCGAATTCACGTTGTCCGTCAGGTCTTTCCACGTTCCCGCAACCCCTTCGACTTCGGCCTGACCACCCAGTTTCCCATCGGTACCGACCTCGCGCGCCACGCGGCTGACTTCGCCCGCAAACGCGTTCAACTGGTCGACCATGGTGTTCAAGGTGTTTTTGAGTGCCAGGATTTCTCCTTTCACTTCCACCGTGATCTTGGACGACAGGTCTCCCTTGGCGATCGCCGTGGCGACTTCCGCAATATTGCGAACCTGCCCGGTCAGGTTGGACGCCATAAAATTCACGTTGTCGGTCAGGTCTTTCCAGGTGCCGGCGACGCCGGGGACGGCGGCCTGCCCCCCCAGTTTCCCTTCCGTGCCAACCTCACGTGCCACGCGTGTCACTTCGGCGGCAAACCCGTTCAACTGGTCCACCATGGTATTGATCGTGTTCTTCAGCTCAAGAATTTCGCCTTTCACTTCCACGGTGATCTTGCGACTGAGATCGCCCCGGGCGACGGCCGTGGTCACATCGGCAATGTTTCGTACTTGTGACGTGAGGTTATTGGCCATGGAATTCACGTTGTCGGTCAGGTCCTTCCAGGTACCCGCAACCCCTTTCACCATCGCCTGGCCACCCAGCTTTCCTTCCGTACCGACCTCACGAGCAACACGGGTCACTTCAGAAGCGAACGCCGAAAGCTGTTCGACCATCGTGTTCATGGTCTCTTTGAGCTGTAGAATTTCGCCCTGCACGTCGACGGTAATCTTTTTAGACAGGTCCCCATTCGCCACGGCGGTGGCGACATCCGCAATGTTGCGAACCTGGTCGGTCAGGTTGGAGGCCATGGAGTTCACGTTGTCGGTCAGGTCCTTCCACGTCCCGGCGACGCCCGGCACCTGAGCTTGTCCCCCCAGCTTGCCTTCGGTACCGACTTCGCGCGCCACACGTGTCACTTCACCGGCGAACCCGTTGAGCTGGTCCACCATGGTGTTGATGGTGTTTTTCAGCTCAAGAATTTCTCCCCGCACATCGACCGTGATGGTCTTCGAGAGGTCTCCGTTCGCCACGGCGGTCGTCACTTCGGCAATGTTACGGACCTGGGATGTCAGGTTCGTCGCCATCGCGTTGACAGAATCGGTGAGATCCTTCCAGGTGCCGGCGACCCCCAGCACTTCGGCCTGACCGCCCAGTTTTCCTTCGGTACCGACTTCGCGCGCTACGCGGGTCACTTCTGATGCGAACCCGTTGAGCTGGTCCACCATGGTGTTAATGGTGTTTTTCAGCTCGAGAATTTCCCCGCGCACATCGACCGTGATTTTTTTGGAGAGGTCGCCATTGGCCACGGCGGTCGTCACTTCGGCGATATTGCGAACCTGCCCCGTCAGATTTGAGGCCATGAAGTTGACATTGTCAGTCAGGTCTTTCCACGTCCCCGCTACGCCCGGAACATCAGCCTGCCCCCCCAGCTTCCCTTCGGTTCCCACTTCACGCGCCACGCGGGTCACTTCTGAAGCAAAGCCGTTGAGCTGATCAACCATTGTGTTCATGGTGTTTTTCAGCGCCAGGATCTCTCCCTTCACTTCGACGGTGATTTTGGAGGAAAGATCCCCTTTGGCAATGGCCGTTGCCACATCGGCAATATTGCGGACCTGGCCCGTCAGGTTCGATGCCATCGAGTTCACCGAGTCGGTCAGGTCTTTCCAGGTACCGGCCACCCCGGGCACTACCGCCTGCCCCCCCAGCTTCCCTTCGGTACCGACTTCGCGCGCTACGCGTGTCACTTCGGAGGAGAACCCGTTGAGCTGATCAACCATCGTGTTGATCGTTTCTTTCAGCTCAAGAATTTCCCCTTTCACGTCGACGGTAATCTTTCGCGATAGATCGCCCCGCGCGACAGCGGTGGTCACCGTCGCGATATTACGGACCTGGGCCGTCAGGTTCGTTGCCATGGCGTTCACAGAATCCGTCAAATCTTTCCACGTCCCGGCGACCCCTGGAACAACGGCCTGTCCCCCCAGACGTCCGTCGGTCCCCACTTCGCGAGCCACACGTGTCACTTCCGAAGCGAATGATCGAAGCTGGTCGACCATGGTGTTGGTCGCTTCTTTCAACTGGAGAATTTCCCCGCGCACGTCCACGGTAATCTTTTTGGAGAGATCTCCTGTTGCCACAGCAATCGTGACTTCCGCGATATTCCGCACCTGGGCAGTCAGATTGCCTGCCATCTGGTTGACCGAATCCGTCAGATCCTTCCAGACACCGGAGACACCCTTCACTTGGGCTTGCCCCCCCAGTTTTCCTTCGGTCCCAACCTCACGAGCCACACGAGTGACCTCAGAGGTGAACACGGATAGCTGCTCGATCATGGTGTTGACGAGTTGTGCTGATCGAAGAAATTCTCCCTTGAGCGACCGACCGTCGACCTCGAGTTCCATCGACTGACCGAGGTCTCCCTTGGCGACGGCCCCGATCGTCCTGGCAATTTCGGTTGTGGGCCGCACCAGATCGTCAATCAGGTTGTTGATGGAGTCGGCTTCCACCGCCCATTCGCCAATCGCCCCCGGAAGCGTCATTCGCTGCTTCAAGCGTCCTTCGCGACCAACTGTATTGCTCAGTCGTGCGACTTCGAACGCAATCCGCTGCTTCTGAGCAATTGTTTGATTGAACGCTTCTGCGATACGAGCTTCCGTTCCCACCCAGTCTGATGGCAATCGAACGGTAAAGTCACCATCCCGAAAGGCGACCATCGCCTGCATGAGCGCTCGCGCGTGAGAGTCCGAGAGATCCGAATTGTTACCACGTCCCTCTTTTAACCCGACATTCTGACCGACGACGTTCTCAGATTCCGAGGCAGTGGTCTTGTGAAAGCGAGGGTCGCTCGAATCTGTCATGATTGACTCATCCAGTTGTGAAGAACTGCGCGATCATTGCAGGAATAGCCTACCAGATGTCTCTCGTATCTCAGTGACAGATCCCTGAGGGAACGATTTCATTGGGGAGCTAAAGCGGCGGTAGAAAGGGAAAAGGCTTCGATTCCCGATACGGGTCAGACTGTTGAAACTCGGGAAGCGGCACGTGAGTTTCGACAATCAATCGAGATTGAACCAGAGTACGCAACGTACCGGTCAGTTGCAGCAGCAGGCAGGTAGACAGATCTGTCTTCGAGACATGTGGGAATTGAATCATTCCGGGCACCGAACCTCCATGGTCGTAGCTTGGCGTACATCCCGGACCGTCAGCACATCAGGGAAGGACCGGCACGCTGGAATGCCGACACCTGGTCCACTATGTGAACTGAATTTCCGAAATTCTCTGGAGCGCTCTTGTTGTCATCGATGGGCCCAGCATCAATTCACGACCATTATCGTGAATTCAGGGTAGCAATCAAACAACTCCGGTTCTGAATTCGGGAAAGGCCAAATCTTTTCGATTCGGATGTTCAGATCAATTCGCCGTGAAATTCGCGTGGCTGGCCTGCGCTGGGAGAGAGTTGGGCCAGTCGCGCGGCCCGCTGGCGAAGTCAAAAGAGAATCGAGAGTGACACCGGCCTCGCGACGCAAAAGATTCGGTCGACGAAAAGGGCGGATGAAAGTACGCTCGCACGGGCCACTTCCGCTCACGCAGTTCAAACAACTACGCGAGCGGGATCCCGTTGGCCGCTCGACTAAGCGGATGTAACAACGTCGCTGACTCTGACACCGACTACGATGCGGCCGATAACTGTTCGTGGGCGTTCAGGATCAATCGCTCCGTTTCTTCCCAACCAATGCAGCCATCGGTGATGGACACACCGTACTTCAGCGACTTCAGGTCGCTGGTCAGCGCCTGGTTACCTGGAAGCAGATTACTTTCCAGCATCAGTCCCACGATATTTTTGTTGCCTGCCAGACGCTGCTTCAAGCAAGCATCCCAGCAGACATGCTGCAACAGGTAATCCTTGTTGGAATTGGCGTGGCTGCAGTCGACCATCAGGCGCGGATGGAGCTTCGCCGCATTCAGCCGGCTCAGACTGTCAGCCAGACTCTCGGCCCCGTAATTCGGCCCCGATCGTCCCCCCCGCAAAATCAGGAAGCCCCAGGGATTCCCCTTGGTATTCACGATGCACGTTTGTCCGTCAGCGTCGATGCCCAGGAAACTGTGCTGGGAACGAGCGGCGAGCATCGCGTCGATTGCGACCTGCAGGCTGCCGTCGGTGCCGTTCTTGAACCCGACCGGCATTGACAGGCCGCTGGCCATCTGCCGATGGGTCGGTGATTCGGTGGTTCGAGCGCCGATCGCGGTCAATGAGATCAAGTCGGCGATGTACTGAGGTGTGATCGGTTCCAGTAGTTCCGTCGCGGCGGGAAGTCCCATATTGGCGACTTCCAGCAGGATACGTCGACCGATTCTTAGTCCCGTCGCAATATCGAACGTGTCATTCAGGTGGGGATCGTTGATCAATCCCTTCCAGCCGACGGTCGTGCGTGGTTTCTCAAAGTAAACCCGCATGACCACCAGGATCTGGTCTTTGACGCGGTCAGCCAGACCTTTGAGTCGGCGGGCATATTCCAGGGCCGCGACATGATCATGAATCGAGCACGGTCCCACGACGGCGATCATTCGCGACTCTTCACCGAGCAGGATTCGCTTGATCGATTCGCGCGCGTCGATCACCGTCCTGACGGCGACATCGGAAATGGTCTCTTCTTGCTTGAGATATCGCGGGGATACAAGCGGGATCGTTTCGCTGATATGGACGTCTTGCAGGGGTTGAACAGGAGAAGAATCGGTCATTGGCCATTCCTAGTGTTTGCAAAAATCTAGTATAGGATCGACACGACCGACTCGCCATTGGTTCTGTGCCATTTTTTGCGAGACACATCGGTACCACACTCATGGCCAGTCCCTGGCACATCAGATGAAGGCCAGATCGGAATCCGGGAAGCGTCAGGCGGCCTCTCATTTCTTGTCGGTTGCCGACTCGATGCGGGAAGACATATTCCGCGAGGATTGACCGTTACCCTGAACAGCACGATTTTTACGAAGAGAATGATTCTCCGGCAATCCCTGGCGACGTCCCGCACGACGAGAACGTCGCTTCCCTCAAAATAGCTCGTACCATACACTCCGGCTTATCCACGTGATCCACCCGTAGAGATCAATAAAAACCATTTCCGCCGCAGAAATTTCGAGGAGTTCGTTGTTCATGACCGAGCAGAAGGCCACTAACGTTACCTGGCACGCACACGCAGTTTCGAAGGAAGATCGTTGCAAATTGAATGGCCACAAGGGGGCCGTCCTGTGGTTCACTGGACTTTCTGCCTGTGGAAAAAGCACCATTGCGAATGCCGTTGACCACAAATTGCACAAGTTGGGCAAGCGAACATTCGTTCTCGACGGCGACAACATCCGTATGGGCCTGAACAAGAACCTTGGTTTTTCGGCAGAAGATCGCGCCGAAAACATTCGCCGCATCAGCGAAGTCGCCAAGCTGTTCGCTTCAGCAGGAACGATCGCCCTGACCGCGTTCATTTCGCCTTACCGCGCTGACCGCGATAAGGTTCGCGAAATCCTCCCCGGCGAATTCATCGAAGTCTTCGTCGATGCTTCGCTGGAAACCTGTGAAAAACGGGACCCGAAGGGCCTGTACAAAAAGGCACGAGCCGGCGAGATCAAGAATTTCACCGGGATCTCCGATCCTTACGAAGCCCCCGAAAAGCCAGAACTCGTCCTTGATTCGAACAGCAAGAATATCGATGAACTGGCAGACGAAGTCATCGCCTACCTCGAAAAGAACGGCTTCCTGTCAATCTGATTGACTCTCGCTGCCGAAAAAATTGAGATCGACCTCGGTTTCGCCAGGAAACCGAGGTGATTTTGTTTCCAGTCTCGTGATTCCATAACTTCAAAGATTCCCTCCATGAGAAGCATCGATCTGTCCGGTAAAGTCGCCCTGGTGACCGGGTCCAGCCAGGGACTTGGGTTAGCCACCGCCACCGAACTTCATAATGCGGGAGCGTCGGTTGTGCTGAATTACTTCCCCGACTCGGCCGGGGTGAATCAGGGGCTGGCCGAAGCAGCCGCAAAACAGCTCGGCGAGCGAGCCATCGCACTGCCCGCGGATGTTCGCGACAGGGGATCGCTAAACGTTCTGTTTCAGAACATCGTCGACCGTTTCCAGAAAATCGACATTGTAGTCAATAACGCAGCGATCATCCGTGACCGCACCATCCGCAAAATGACCGACGACGAATGGTCGGACGTCATCGATACAAATCTGACCGGGGTCTACAACGTCTGCAAAGTCGCCCAGGAAAAACTGGCCCAGAACGGTCGCATCGTCAGCATGGTCTCGATTTCAGGAGTGATTGGCTTCTACGGGCAAGCGAATTACTCATCCGCCAAGGCGGGTGTGATTGCCCTGACCAAGGTCCTGAGCAAAGAACTTGCCCCGCGAGGGATTACCGTGAACGCGGTCGCCCCTGGCGTCGTTCTGACAGAAATGGGAAAGACAATCCCCAACGAAGTTCGTGACCAGATGCTGGTCAACATCCCGCTGAAGCGGTTTGGCGAACCCTCTGAGATTGCGAGCGTAATCCTGTTCCTCTGCAGCGACCTGGCAAGCTATGTCACCGGGCAGACGATCCACGTCAATGGGGGCTGGTGGGGTTAATGGACCGGATCGACACACTTCTGTGTACTGCCGATGCTGCTGTAGCGCAGATTCCCCTGGGTGCGACCGTCGCCTGCGGGGGGTTTGTGGGGGCCGCGCATCCAGAGTCTCTGACCGCCGCCCTCGAGCGCCGTTTTCTGGAGACCGGTACGCCCCGCGACCTGACTCTCGTATACGGTGCCGGTCAGGGCGACGGAAAATCCCGCGGACTTAACCACCTCGGGCATGCAGGCCTGGTGAAGCGTGTCATTGGGGGACACTGGGGCCTTGTCCCCCGTCTGGGAGAACTGGCACTCACGAATCAGATCGAAGCCTATAACTTTCCGCAGGGGGTCATCTGCCAGCTCTATCGCGACATCGCTGCAGGTCGTCCAGGCTGCGTGACTCACGTGGGCCTCGGAACCTTCGTTGACCCGGTTAACGGCGGCGGTCGCCTGAACGCCAGGACGTCGATCCCGATGGTGGAGCGCGTCACACTGGCCGGGAAGGAATGGTTATTCTACCAATCCTTTCCAATTCATGTGGGGTTGATCCGAGCCACCTCCGCCGACCCCTATGGCAACCTGTACATGGAGGAGGAAGCGGTCGTGGGCGACGTGCTGCCGATCGCACAGGCAGTCCGAAACTCCGGCGGTATCGTGCTCGCGCAGGTGAAGCAACTTTTGCCTGCCCCATTGCCCCCGATTCAGGTGCGGGTCCCGGGAATTCTTGTCGACAAGGTCATCGTTTCCAGCTCGGAAGATCACTCGCAAACATTCGCAGAAGAATTGAACGACGCCTATTTCCTGCCGGCGTCAGCCGATCATGCGGCAGAGCGATGTGCGGCACTGGGAAGGCTTCCTCACGACGAACGCCGGATCATTGCCGCGCGGGCCTGTGACGAACTTCAGCCCGGCGCCGTGGCCAACCTGGGAATCGGGATGCCCGAAGGGATTGCTCGAATTGCCGCAGAGCGAGGCCTGCTGGACCGCATTACCCTGACCGTGGAGAGTGGCCCCATCGGCGGAATGCCCGCCGGGGGACTGAGCTTTGGTGCCTCAATGCACCCGCAAGCCATTGTCGATCAGCCGGCACAGTTCGACTTCTACGACGGCGGCGGACTCGACTTCGCCGCACTGGGAGCGGCACAGATCGACTGCGAAGGGAATGTGAACGTCTCTCGTTTCGGTTCCAAACTCGCCGGTGCTGGCGGCTTTATCAACATCTCACAAACGGCCAAACGGCTGGTCTTCTGCGGGACATTGACCTCCGGGGGTCTCGAAGTCGATGTCAGGGATGGCCAGTTGATCATCGTCCGCGAAGGTTCGACTCGCAAATTTGTTAAGGCCGTCGAACAGATCTCCTTTAGTGGCCAGATCGCGCGACAAACCGGAAGGGATGTGCTGATCGTCACCGAACGAGCGGTCTTCCGACTCACTTCGGCTGGACTGGAACTGATTGAAGCGGCGCCGGGAATCGACATCGAAACTCAGATCCTCGCGCACCTCGACTTCCGTCCCGTCATCCGGGACGTCCGCCCTATGCCGGCTTACTTGTTTGAGTGACCTGCTGAAGTTCACGAGCTGATCGAACGATCCGTTGAAACGCCCCCGGAGCGACCAGATCTCGCATTGAAGTGACACCGATACGAGCAACGCCTCGCCATGTCCTTGACTCGTTTCCGCCTTACCTGCCTGAGGCGCGGAATCCAGTCCTGAGAGAAATCCGCGCTGACTTGAGGTGCAGTCGTTGCTGACGGCTCACCAAATCGCATTCCGACAGTGATTGTCGTAAAATTGCGAACGACTTGTTGATGGCAGTCGACACTCGTCTCCGAGCACGTTGACTCCGCTCAGTGCGAAGCCTCTACCACAGGAATCCAACGATATGACAGCCACCGTCTCGAGTAATCTGCATCCAGACGTCGTCAAGTTTCTCTCGTCGGGAACACTCAAGGGAGTCGTCGGGGGCAAGGATGTCACCAGTTCCACCGGTCAGACATTGAAAACACTGAATCCCGGCTCGGGAGAAGTTCTGGCCGAGTTCTCCGCACTCAGTGAATCGGATGTCGATGATGCGGTCAGAGTCGCCGGTGAAACATTCACCAAGTCACCCTGGGCCAAGCTCCCGCCCAACGAGCGTGGTGTGTGGCTGCACCGATTGGCGGATGCCGTCGAGAAGCACAAACCAATCATTGGTCAGATCGAAGCATTGGACGCCGGCAAGATTCTGCCACAAGCACTCGGCGACGTACAGAACTTTGTCGACACCCTGCGTTACTTCACCAACATGTCACTTCACGTTCAGCACCGTACAGCGCTGGCGGTCTCGGGACATGATGCGTGGACGGTTCGTCACCCCTGGGGACCTTGCGGCTTCATTTTTCCCTGGAACTTTCCCTTCCTGCTGATTGGCTGGGGGATTTCCCCTGCACTTGCCGCGGGGAACACCGTCGTCATCAAGCCGGCCGAAGATACTCCCCTGTCTGCCATCTATCTTGCCCGACTCGCTCGTGAGATTGGGTTCCCCGATGGAGTCATCAACGTCGTTCCCGGAACAGGCGAAACGGCCGGTGCCGCTTTGTCGCGGAACCCCGGTTTGCGACGCATGTCCTTCACCGGTTCACCCGAAGTTGGCCGCATGGTAGGTGAGGCCTGTGGACGTAATCTGACCCCGGTCAAGCTCGAACTGGGAGGGAAGGGTGCCGCCGTCGTCTTCGACGATGTCGATGTTACCAAGACCGCAGAAAAGCTGGTTCAGGCGATCACGTTCCACACGGGACAGGTTTGTTGTGATGCGACGCGCTGGCTGGTGCACAAGTCGATCTACAACGACTTTATCGACGAATGCAAAGACCGGATGACGAAAGTTCGCATCGGCTATCAGCTCGATGAACAGTCGCAAATGGGACCGGTGGTCAATGCACGTCAGCGTGAGCGGGTACTCTCCTACCTCAAGAAAGGACAAGAGCAGGGGGCCAAGCTGCTGACCGATGGGGGCGCTGCCGAAGTGCCGGGTCGCTCTGGTTTCTATGTCAAACCATCGCTATTGGCAGGCTCACTCGACAATGTCGCTGCGCGCGACGAAATTTTTGGCCCCGTCGCCTACATCGCCCCCTTCTCATCAGAGCAGGAGGCAATCGAGATGGCCAACCAGACCGACTATGGTCTGGCCAATAGCGTTTGGTCGAGCGATCTGACGCGAGCATACCGTGTGGCAGAATCGCTGGTCGCGGGAAATAGCTGGATCAACGCCCACAACATCTTCGCTCACGGCATTCCCTACGGCGGTGTCAACAAGAGCGGGATGGGGGGTGGGGTCCTGTCGATCGAAACGCTGTTCGATTACTGGAGAAGCATGTCCGTCGTGCGTCCCCTCTGATCGCTCAGGACGGTAATAAAGCGGCGGTGTCGCCCCTCGGGAGGTGACACCGCCGTTGATGCTCCATCACTGGATTTAGACCAACAGGACTCGCCGATTTTCCTCGTCACGGGACGCTCATCCGTCTTACGGCCGCACGTCGATCACGAGGCCGAATCGGAAAATCTTTGGATCCCCTGAGACACCGGGCTATGCAGCCCGATTGGCGGCTGCGGCATCCATCTGCGTCTGGAAGGCCCCTTTGCTCTCGATAATCGAGCCCGCATCGAATCGTTTTCCGAAGTAGTACTTCTGTGCATTCTCGTCATTCAGTACCGTCGCCGCGTCACCACTGACGAGGATTCGGCCGGAAAACACGATGTAACTGCGATCGGTAATGGTCAGCGTCTCGCGTTCACGGTGGTCGGTCAGGAGGATCGAAATGCCGCTTTGCCGCAGGTCCGCGATGATGTCCTGAATGCTATGAATCGTGACCGGGTCAATCCCCGTGAAGGGTTCGTCAAGCAGAATCAGCTTCGGACGACTCGCCAGACAGCGGGCGATTTCCAGACGACGTCGCTCCCCCCCGGATAACGTCCCGGCGGTCTGCTTCCGTTTCTCCGTCAGTCCGAACATGCCCAGCAGTTCATTCGCTCTGGCCATCCGTTCGCGGTATGACAGCGGCTGAAACTCCAGCACCGCGTAGAGGTTCTGTTCACCGGACAGTTTACCGAAGACACTGTCATTCTGGGGCAGATAACCCATGCCATGCTGGGCTCGTTTGTAGAGCGGCCAGCGGGTGACATCCACGCCGTTGAAGATGACTTTCCCATCGGTGGGGGTCACCAGTCCGACGGCCATACTGAAGCTCGTCGATTTCCCGGCCCCGTTCGGACCCAGCAATCCGACAACTTCACCAGGCTCGACGTGGAACGAAACCCCATCGACGGCACGTTTGCCAGGGTATTGCTTGACCAGACCAATGCATTGCAGCAATGACATATTTCGTCCTCCATGACGGTCTCTGTCGAGGTTGCTTTACGTGTCGTCAGTTTAGTCAGTCATCTTGATTTTGACGATGCCAATGCCGAATCCGCCGAGCAGAGTTGCTGCGAACGGGCATTTCTGGCTGCATACCCGATCGGGCCGCACGTCGGACTGACACTACTTTCGGACTGACACTGCTTAAGGTTACCGAATCCGTTTCAATCGCCACCACTGGGGATAGAAGGGGGCCACGTAGTCGGGATAGTTGTCGACTTCCGGTTCCCCTCGCTGATTCCGACGCGGCGAATGATTCAGCAGTGGGTAGCCCTTGCCACTGTTAAGAAACGGGATTCCGTGGGGCCAGTAGATGAAGAAGGCCTTCCCCAGCAACGCCTGTCGCGGCACGGCGTGCCGATTGTAGGCATGACGTTGCACGTTCGGCCACAATCGGCTGTCCTGACTGCGGGGGCTGTTGTCCCCCATCACAAAAAATTCATCAGGCCCCAGTTCCCGGAATGTTGCTTCGCGATGCTGACGCGAATAGAGATTCCCGTATTC
>NZ_DASWWZ010000085.1:0-3779 GCF_036405755.1 Schlesneria sp. | reverse complement strand
TCGACTGGTTCCATCGTCTCGGCCTCGTCTTCCTGACCCAAAGGCACGCCGATTTACAACCATCTTAGAAACCGCCGGATACGATGAGTACGTCCGGTGGTGTGGGAGGACGGAGGGGGTAACCCCTCCTCCTACCCGATTTGCTGCTGACGAGGTCAGAACTCGCACGTGGTAAGTGGTTACATCACACAGTGACTGGATGACGACGGACACTCGGTGGGCCGGACTGCGTTAATTGCTTGCGAATAGACCCAGTGGTAAGCTCGGCGTCGTCCGATTTTGATGTCGGACCTCTGCAGTGGTTGTCTTTCTCACTCACGCGTTTCAGTCGACCTGTGCGCCTGTGTCTGGAGACGCACAGCAGTCAGTCTGCCGAAATTTCCCGTGAGAAGGCTCCTTCATGGTTCGTCAATCCGTCGGCTGTATCGTCGTCCTCTTACTGACGGTGACCTCTTCAGTTTGGGCTCACGAGATCGATCTCTCGAAGGCGATCGTCGTCACGCGGGGGGGCGAATTACCTGCTGCAGAACGAATCGCCCCGACAGTTCTCGTTGAAGAGTTGCAGCGTCGCACTGGGATCCAGCTGCCGGTCACGACCGAATGGCCGGTTGATGCAACAGCCGTCATCGCCATCTCAACCAGAGTGGCACCACCGTCGTGGTCAGAGCGGACACATTCCGTCGTTGCCACCGTTCCCGAACCGGCGGAATCGTTCTCAATTCGGTTGACTCCGGCAAATGAACAGGGGCCCGCGATCGTCTTCGTGACGGGGCGTGATTCGCGAGGAGCCTTATTCGGCGTTGGCAAGCTGCTGCGGAACCTGAATTGGCATGACGGGCGCATCACGCTGTCGTCTGAGTTTCAGGCAAGCGAGTCACCCGACAGGCCCCTGCGTGGTCATCAGCTGGGATATCGGGATACAGCGAATAGTTGGGATGCGTGGAGGATTGATCAATTTGATCAGTACTTTCGCGAGCTTGTTATTTTCGGAGCCAATGCCGTTGAGAACATTCCCTGGCAAGGAGGAAAACTCAGTCCATTGATGAAGTATTCCCGTCCGGAAATGAATATCAAATTTGCAGAATTGTGTGATCGGTATGATCTCGATCACTGGATCTGGGTACCAGTGCTCGTGAAGCTGCCGAACGCGACGGAGGAGGCGGCATTCCTCGAGCAGCAGGAGGCATACTACCAGCAGGTCAAACGGCTCGATGCCATCTTCGTTCCGGGGGGAGATCCGGGGGATAATAAAGCAGAGCATCTGGTGCCGTTCTTACAGCGCATGGCATCACTGGTAAATAAGTATCATCCCCAGGCGAAGGTCTGGCTGTCACTGCAGCACTTTAAACCAGACGACGTGGATTTCCTCTTCCATTATCTCGATGAACACAAGCCGGTCTGGTTTGGTGGACTGGTGATGGGGCCGGGAAGTCCTCCCATGGAGGCGACACGTCGCCGACTTGCCGATGCGTATCAACTCCGTTGGTACCCGGACATCACGCACACCGTGCGATGTCAGTATCCTGTCCCGTGGCTCGATCCGGCGCTGGGTATGACCCTGGGGCGTGAGTGCGTTAACCCTCGCCCTGTCGATTACACCGCCGTTTACCGGATGGACTATTCCTTCACAAACGGCTTTCTTTCTTATTCCGACGGCGTGCACGATGACTTCAACAAGAACCTGTGGTCACAGCTTGGCTGGAATCCTGAGGTCGATCCGCGCCGTGTGGCAGAGGAGTACGCCCGGTTCTTTTTCCGCAGTGACCTTGCCCAGGTCGGGGCAGACGGTTTGTTCTCACTGGAGACGAATCTGCGCGGAGCCCTTGCGGAAAACGGCTCCATCGAAGGGGCGTTGCGATTGTGGCAGGAACTTGAAAGAGGCATCGTCACTGCGGGAAGCCCCTGGCGTTTTCAGATGCACTTGTTCCGAGCCTATTACGATGCTTACACCCGAAAGCGACTGCTCTATGAGACGGATCTCGAACGTCAGGCCTTGGCCAAGCTGGCCGAGTCGAGTCATTCCGATGTCCTCTCCACGATCAGTGCCGCACGTCAGATTCTCGAACGGGCCGCGACCGAACCTGTCGACGTAGAGGGGCTGGAAAAGCTCAACAAATTCGGTGAGACACTTTTTGAAGAAATTGGACTGCAGACCAGCGTTCCCCGGTACCAGGCTTCGGGCTACGAGCGAGGAGCGGTCCTCGATTTTGTGAACTACCCGCTCAATAACCGCTGGTGGCTGGAAGATCAGTTAGAAGCGGTCGTCAGACTGTCCGACGTGGCGACGCAGCGGAAACGGATTGAGGTCATCATCAATTGGGAGAATCCGGGCGACCAAGGTTACTACGACGTCGTCGGTCACGTTGGTCGTTCCCCTCGTATCCCGAAACTCTTGCTGGCAGGAGACGCGCTTCGCCATCAGGATGACCATCCCCGGCCCAACCAGCGATGGGTGGGGGAAAAGCGAAATCGATTGCGACAGGCCTGGCACGCTTACCTGTTCCGCATCCCGCAAGGCATCACCTACAACAATCTCGACAGTTCCTCAGCTTACATCGTAAAACTTTTTGCTCAGCGGTCGTCCCCATTGGTGATCGATGGCGTCAAGGCGAAGTTGTTGAGAACCGGCGAGACGTTTGACCAGGTGACTGAACAGATCTTTGAGGTTCCTGCGGAGACGCTGGCCGATGGCCGAATCACCCTCACATGGGAAGAGATGGACGAATCCGAACTGAACTGGCGACAGCGACACTACGTGACGGACATCTGGGTCATCAAGGCGGAAAAACAGTGACTTCTGGTGCAGTCCCTCTCTCGATGAAGTTCGATTTATGACGAATGACTCCATTTCTGGATCGCAGAGCGAGACGCCGGAAAGTGATTATGACGGGGCGTGGAAAGAGTTACTGCGCTCGCACTTGCGAGATTCGGTCGAGAATTGTTTTCCCGCGCTGGCAGAATTGGTTGACTGGAGCTTTGAACCGCAGTGGCTGGACAAAGAAATCAGCCAGATCGTCGGTCAGTCTGGTCAAAAGAACAGTGAAGTTGATGTTCTGTTTAAAGTTCGTCTGAAAACTGGCGACGAGCAGTGGATTTTGTGTCATCTGGAGATTCAGACCTCGTACGAGGCGGATTTCGCCTTTCGGCTCGATCTTTACCATTCTGGGCTCAAGTGGATGTTTCGCCAGGAGATTTTGACGCTGGTGATTTTGGCCGATTTACGAAAAAGCTGGATGCCCCGTGAACATCGCTTTGAAATGGGTGGCTTCCTGAGCCATCGCCAGTTTCCCGTCTGCAAAATCGTGGAACGACTCGAATCAGACTGGGTGGACAATGTGTCACTGGTCGCTCAGGTTTCGAGAGCTCAAATTGCCGCCCTCAGGACGACGGGTGACCCAGAGTCGCGATTCAGTGCGAAGACGGAGTTGGTACGAAACCTCTACACGCTGGGGTACTCTTCCGATAGAATAAGAGAGCTCTTTCGGCTGATTGACTGGATGATGCGTTTGAGAGCTGATTTGGACCGCCGATTCCGCTCAGATTTGATCGCTTATGAAGAGGAGTTACGTATGCCGTACGTGACCTCGGTAGAACGATTAGCAAAGGAAGAAGGACGAGAAGAAGGTTTCCTCAAAGGAAGCGAGGAACTGCTTTTGCGGCAACTGGTCCGAGTGTGCGGGGACGTACCGGATGAGTTGAGGCAGAAGATTCACCGACTTTCACTGGAGCAGAGCCACCAACTGGGGGAAGCACTGCTGGATTTTCATTCCCTCGCTGAT